>WGDG01000277.1 GCA_015493425.1 Sulfurovum sp. | reverse complement strand
GTTGAACACTATAAAGATCTGATTGAAAAAATAGACCGTCCCAAGGATAGTCTGTTTTAAGATTATCTCCTAAAAATAACATTTAAATCAATTTTTAATTATTTTTCTTACTTATTTTAATTTTTTCATTTAATATAATTTTTTTATGTTATAATCAATGTACTGAAAAAAATTTGAGGGAAAAAACATGAAGAAAAACAGAAATATCTCAACACTTGTTCTGTCTACGGTTGCATTGCAGCTTGCAATTGTACCGGCACAGTTAAATGCATTCCGTGCTCCGGACACATCCAAAAAGATGCAAAGTTTTGCCGTCAAAAAGGTAGACCTGGAACGAAATGTAAACTTGAAAAAGATTTCCCAACGGCATCTCAATAAAAAAGTAGTTGGTGATGCTGCATTCACTGCAACAAGCCTGGCTCAGGAAATCTTCAACAACGGTTTGGACTATGCACTCTCTGCACCTATTGCCAAAACACAGGCTGCGAATGCTTCTTCTTTTGCCACTATCCGCAAAGAGCAGAAAGATCCGCTTGGGTTTACCCACATCCGTACCGTACAAAAATATAAGAACATCCCTGTAGTCGGTGCAGAAGTGATTATCCATATCAATAACAAAAATACCGTCTATATGGTCAATGGAAAGTATCAGCCTGATCTGAATATTGATGTAACCCCTAAAATATCAGCCAAAAAAGCACTTGAGATCGGACTTTCGGAGCAAAGCGGAAAAAGCAATATGCATGTAGGGAAACAGCCCTCACTGGTTATCTACGATAAAAAACTTGCATGGTTCTATACGATTGAATATGACGGCAGTGAACCCGGAAATGTATTCTACTATGTTGATGCAAAGACCGGCAAACTCCTCAACAGCTACAACAGTATCAAATATGCCGCACCTTCCCAGGCAAACGGAGCAGCGGCAAATGTTACAGGGAACCGTCTGAGCGGTGAGGATGGCAGTAATGTAACCATTGCCGGCTTTAAAGAGGATGCATCAGCCAGCAATAACTATTTTCTCTACAGCTTCACCAACAAATGGGGCGTCTACGATACAGATGCCGGTGACTGGGAACAGCAGGCATCTTCTGCCTGGGGTAGTGCCGATCCTGCCGCAGTTTCCTGTGCAAATAACATGGAGGCAACACAAAATTATGTCTCAACCATTTTAAATAGAGACAGTTTTGACGACAATGGGGCATTTGCCGAAGCAGATGTCCATGTTGGCGACAACTATGTCAATGCCTACTGGGATGGCAATAAATTCAATTTTGGTGACGGTGACGGGTCAACATCAAACCCACTGACGGTTCTGGATGTTTCAGCCCATGAATACGGGCATGCTATTACACAATACACATCCAACCTTGAATACCAGAATGAATCCGGCGCCCTCAATGAAGCCTATTCCGATATTCTCGGTACAACAGTGGAATTCCATGTGCAAAGTGACGGAACATCGGCTTACCCCGATGCTGTTGCAGGAGAGTCGGACTGGCTCATGGGAGAAGACTGCTGGGTAAGCAGTACGGCATTGAGAGACATGAAAGATCCGCAACGTTATAATCAGCCCTCCTATTACATGGGTACCAACTGGTATACGGGTACGGGTGACAATGGCGGAGTGCATACCAACAGCGGTGTTGCCAACTTTGCTTTTTACCTTTTGGCAGAAGGTGGTGCCGGCAGCAATGACGGACACGATTACAATATTACAGGAATAGGCATTCCCCAGGCGGCCGCAGTAGCCCTGAGAGCGAACTATGTCTATCACACTTCCACTACAGATTATGCTGCGGCAAGAGAAGACTGGATTCAGGCTGCGGAAGATTTGGGCTACAACACCCAAACCGTTGCTGCCGTATGGACAGCATGTGGTGTGGAAAAATTTATTCCAACACCGCCTGAGTATACGATAAGCGACACAGCAGCCTATGCTTTTGAAGATATCAGTGCAACTGGTACCAATCTTTCGTTGGGAGATGATGCCTCTGCAAATATAGCATTCCCATTTGATTTTACGTTCTACAAAAATACGTATAACAGTGTCAATGTGAATTCAAACGGAACCCTTTCTTTTACCAGTAATTCAACTTCCTATTCAAATGGAGCCATTCCAAACAGTGCTTTCCCTGATATGATTGCCGTATTCTGGGACGATCTTAATCCTTCCGGCGGTGGCGATGTTTATTGGGAAGTTAAAGGGACTGCACCTAACCGAAGACTGATAGTCCAATGGAATGATGTTATACACTTTGGCGGTTCAGACGGCGGAACATTTGAAGTCATCCTTTACGAAGGAAGCAATAAAATCCTGATGCAGTATGCCGATGTAAACTTTGGAGATACAAATATAGACAATGGTGCTTCAGCGAGCGTTGGTATTCAAAAAGACAGTAAGCAGGGGCTTCAGTACTCTTCCAATACTGCTGACTTAAGAGACGGATTAAGTATTCTCTTTGCACCAAAAACATTTGGTATGTCGCCTGTATATTATCTCCTTTTCTAAGTAGAGAAACACATTCAAGAAGTTTTTCCGTTTTTATTCGGGAAAACTTCTCATCCAAAATATATGTATTCCCAAACTGTTTTCTATGCTAATCAAAAATCTGCTACAATCCTCTTCTATTTCAACATTTACAATTGAAGGAAATTCATGCATCTTGAACTGACTCCCGAAGCGCTTCTCAAACAACTTGGCTACTCTGTAACCGAGCAGACACTCAAACAGGTACATACTATCATTGACAATACCCCCGGCATGCAAAAATTTTTGCCGCATATTCCCTCATTTGCCGATGCTCTTGCAGTAGAAAAAGGGTATATTGCCATGTCCAACTCCGAAGACTACCTGAAGATCAAATGTGAAGAGGATGCCAATGCCGATAATCTCTCCGCATTTACCGAGCTGGTAAACCGCTGGGCAGAAAAATACAAACTCCAGCTTAAAAAAGTCAACAATAAAAATACCTACTACATTATCGGTCACGCATAAGTGCCGCTCTCAGCCCTCAATGCCGAGCAGCTGAGTGCTGCCACAGCCGCACCCGGTCATAACCTTATTATTGCCAGTGCAGGCACGGGTAAGACATCGACCATTGTCGGACGCATTGCCCACCTGCTCAACAGCGGTGTGGAACCGCATAAGATCCTGCTGCTGACCTTTACCAACAAGGCAGCAGGAGAGATGATCGCCCGTTTGGAACGCTTCTTCCCCAAAAAGGTGGTTTCGAAGATCGAATCGGGTACCTTTCATGCAGTCAGCTACCGCTGGCTCAAGGAGCTGCACCCAAACCTCGCACTCAAACAGCCAGGAGAGCTGAAAACACTCTTTCGCAGCATTTACGAAAAGCACAACTTCGAGCGGATGAATATCGATGTCTCCCCCTTTTCTGCAACCTATCTCTATGAGATGTATTCGCTTTACCAGAATGCCTCTCTTGACGGATTCGATGTCTGGTTTCTGGAAAAATACCCTGAACACGAACTTCTGATGGATACCTACATGCATATCGTCGAAACGTTCGAAGAGGAGAAGATCACTTATGGCTTCGCTTCATTCAACGACCTGCTGCTGCGTATCAAAGCACATTTGGAAGAGAATCATATCCCCTTTGATGAAGTACTGGTCGATGAGTACCAGGATACCAACACTCTACAAAGTGCGCTCATTGATACACTCAGACCGAAATCACTCTTTTGTGTGGGAGACTACGACCAGAGCATTTACGCCTTTAACGGTGCGAATATCGAAAATATCGCAACGTTTGGTACCCGCTATCCGGAGGCAAAGGTCTTTACGCTCAAAACCAACTACCGCTCGACAGCACCTATTCTCTCGCTGGCAAACCGTGTCATTGAACGAAACGAACGTATTTACCCCAAGAAGCTGGAAGTAGGAAGACATGGCAAGACACACCCGCCAAAACTACTCATTTACAACGATCTTTTTGAACAGTATCAGGCCATTGCCCACTCCATCAAACATACCCATGTGCCTAACGATGATATTGCCGTTATTTTCCGTAACAACTCTTCCGCAGACGGTATTGAAGCAAGTTTGAGAGAGCTTGGTATTACCTGCAAACGCAAGGGCGGTACAAGCTTTTTTGACGCCAAGGAGATCAAGTTCCTGCTCGATATGCTCTCGCTTCTGGTAAACCCGAAAGATATGATGGCCTTCATCCATATTTTTGAATATGCCTCCGGTATCGGCTCGGCACTCTCCAAAGAGATGTTTCAGTGTTTTGTCCATTTTGGCAAAGGGAGTTTCCGGCAGGGGGTACTCCACCCCGTGCAGACCGATCTGCCCAAGCTCAACCCCAAAAAGAATGTGCAGCTGGGGCTTTTCGATGATGATTTCGAAATAGGCTCAGCAACACGCTTCCGTCACCTGGATCTTCCTGCGGAAGTCTATGCCCATCCGCTGCTTAAACATCCCAAAATTACGCAGGAGGGGGTGAAGTTTTTTGAAAAGTTTTACCGTCTCATGGCACATATTGATCCTTATGAAGCACCGTCCAAAACACTGCAGACGATTATCGGCTCAAGGCTTTACGAGGGGATTGTAGAGATACTCTCCACCCAGCGTGCCCGCTTGAAAACTGGAGAGATCGATGAAGAGAAAAAGAAAACAGCCAGAGAACGCATACTCAGAAAAGCCCGTCTCCTGCTCGATCTTAGCCGACAGTACAAGGAACTTGGACGCTTTGTCAATGCTATGGTACTCGGTGGCGGTGAGCTGAGCGAAGGCGAGGGGGTAAACCTGCTGACTGTACATGCCAGCAAAGGGCTGGAGTTCCCCGAAGTCTACGTTGTTGACCTCGTAGACGGCCGTTTTCCAAACCGCAGGATGATGAGTTCCATCGAGGAGGAACGCAGACTTTTCTACGTTGCCGTAACACGTGCAAAAGACAAGCTTTACCTTTCGCTGGCTAAATTTGACAAAGTTAAAAAGGTCGAGTATGTTCCCTCACAGTTTCTGTATGAAGCGGGATTGATCAAGGGGGAGTTTGTTGAACCCGAACAGCGCAAAGGCAAAAAGAAAGAGAGTGCTTAAGCAGTATTGTCAGTAGGGTATTTTATCCGGCTTTTCATACCACTGCGTGAAAAGTGTTTCACAGTCTCGGGAAGGCGTATGCTCAAACCGGATGGGATCGGGTCTCTTGCCGAGAATAATTTCCGTAATGAGTGAATCGTCAAACCCGATAGCCGCTGCCTGTGCCTTGGTATTGCAGTAGTAGACGCGTTCGATGTGTGCCCAGTGAATGGCGGAAAAACACATGGGGCAGGGCTCTCCAGTAACGTAGAGTGTACAGCCTTTCAGCCGAAAATCGTTTAATACAGCCGAAGCATTGCGTATGGCGACCATTTCGGCATGGGCGGTAGGGTCTTTATGTTTGACGACTTCGTTGTGGCCGCGCGCAATGATCTTTCCCTCCTTGACAATAACCGCACCAAACGGGCCGCCGTCACCTGCTTCGATACCCTTTTGCGCCTCCTTGAAGGCTTCGTGCATAAAAGCATCCATCAATTTTTCCAGCGTTTATCCCGAATGCTCATCTGTTTGCTTACTTCATCATAGGCAACATCGAAGAGGTCTATCTCCTTGATAAGTGAGCTCAGCTTCTTGTAGCCGTAATTCAGGGGCGAGAAAGAGGATTTGTTATTGATATACTGTCCTACTTCGGAGAGGTTTGCCCAGCCATAATCGTCTGCTGTCTGCTCCACAGCGGTACGCAGCAGATTGACCAGCCAGCTGTCCTGTCGCAGCTCTCTGCCGGTTTTGCGCTTCTTCTCTTTCTCTACCGGTGTCTCAGCCGTACCATCTTCATGGTTCTCCATCAGGTTTTCGGTAAAGATGAACTGCGAACATGCAGCCATAAAAGGTTTTGGTGTCTTCTTCTCGCCAAAGCCGAATACTTTGATGCCCTCAGCCTGTACACGCATCACCACGGGGGTGAAGTCACTGTCACTCGTAGCAAAGGCAAAGGCATCGATGTCTTTGGTGTGAAGCAGGTCGATGGCGTCGATCGTCATCAGGATATCCGTAGCATTTTTATTTTTGGAGTAGTCAAACTGCTGAATGGGTTTGATGGCAAACTCCAGCAGTTTGTCTTCCCAGTTCTTGAGGTTGTCTTTTGTCCAGTTACCGTACGCCTGGCGGATGTTCACCACGCCGTATTTGCTCAGTTCATTGATGATCCCCTCGATTGAACGGTGCGAAATGTTGTCACAGTCAATAAAGAGGGCAATGTGGTCTTCTTTTTTTGTCATAAAACTTCTTTTTTGGAAGCATTATAGCAAATCTCATTTACCAAGAGTAAACGAGTCACTCAGACGGGGTATAATAAGAGAGGGTACTGCGGCCAAATTTCTTCTTTTTGACTTTGCTAAGTGCACCGATAGTTTCAGGCATGGTAAGGTTAGTCATATGCTCGACAGCAACCATTTCACACACTTCAGGCTCTATCTGTTCTATAAGTGCAAGGGTTTTGTCGTAGACATCATCCATACCGTCACGGGTGGAGAAGGGTGGGTCGAAATAGAAATAGGTTTTCTCACCGGTACGTTTAACCAAAGCATACACATCGGCAAACTTTTCAAAGCTGTCTCCGTAAAAAGCATGGCATCGGCCGGGGTCTGTCTGCTTGATATTATTTTCAAGTGACTGGAACGCAATGCGGTTGTACTCCATAAAGTAGCATTCCGATGCACCTCTGCTGAGTGCCTCAAGTCCTACAGAACCGCTGCCGGCAAAGACTTCAACAAAATTTTTGCCAATGATCTCGAACTGTACTGTATTGAAGAACGATTCTCTCAAAATCGATTTGGAACTGCGTGTCGTGGCAATGTCGGGAATTTCAATGGTTTTGCCCTTGAACTCCCCGGCGATGATGGTGGTGGTGAAGAGTTTGATCTTCTCTTTGTGTCTGCGTTGGTTTTTCATGCTGACATTCTACCCAAAAGCATCAAAATTTCACAATGGTCTTGAGCGTATTGATCAGCCTGCTTTCAGGCTTGGTATCTCTGCGCTCTTTGCCCGGTTCGGTGGTCGTGATGATAGTTCTGCCGGTAATGAGTTTGGTACCGTCTTTTTTACGGACACCCCAGTAGGTATGCATAATCACCGGTTCTCCTTTGTACTGTCCAAGGTAAAGCACAATGTGTCCAGGCACATAGAGCAGAGAACGGAAGGGTTCCGCTTCACGGATGATCTTTTTCTTTTTGGCCTTTTGGGGTATGCCTTTGATGTAGACAGACTGCCCGTCCTGTGCCTGTTTGCTGGAGTTGCGTCTTAGAAAAATGCCAAATACACCGAGAAAATCACGGGTGGTTGCAGAACAGTCACGGCATCCGTATCCGCCGCCCCAGCCGTAAGGTTCATTGTAGAACTCTCTGGCGACTTTCGCAACAT
>WGDG01000276.1 GCA_015493425.1 Sulfurovum sp. | reverse complement strand
GTTTAAACTTACTGCAATGTTTGCGTTTAAAAGCTATTTTATCATCTGGCGCTTTTTCAGTTTCGGGGATGCTGCCAATATTGTCAAGGCACACATTGTTGCCTATGCAGCTTTCATTTTGGTCTACATGGCGTTTTCCGGCTATTTTCAACCCTTTCCACGATCGGTAATAGTGATTGACTTTTTCCTTTCTCTGATACTGATAGGAAGCATTCGTGTTAGCAAACGGTTTTGGAATGAGAACTTTCAGCCCCATGCACTCAAACCAACGCTACTGCTTGGTGTTAACAGCAAAACTGCGACAGTCATCCAAAGTGCGTTGAAGCATGAGATAGACTACTATCCCGTTGCGATTATGGCATTGGAAGAGGATGAGAATACCAAAGATGCCTATATCAACAATGTCAAAGTATATGATTCTAGGATGCTTGAAGAGGTTGTGCAGCGCAAGCAGATCGTTTCAGCGATTCTTACAACTCAGATACCCCAAAAGAGATTACGTGAGTTTGTTGAGCGTCTCAATAAGGCAGGTGTTGGGGAGATCAAACAGGTTAAACTGCTTGGAGGAGAGCATGAAAAACTTGAAGATCTATCCATTGAAGACCTCCTTGCAAGACACCCTCAGGATCTTGACAGTACCCTTATCGCCTCTTTTATCAAGGATCGTTCAGTATTGATAACCGGTGCCGGAGGCAGCATTGGTTCGGAAGTTGCACGTCAGTGTTATCGGTTTGGAGCATCAAAACTGATTTTGGTTGATCACAGTGAGTACCATCTCTACCGTATCGGCGAGGAGATACCGGATGCCGATTTGAGACTTCTGGATGTGACAGACCGACAGGCTGTAGCGAAACTCTTTACTGAGACAAAACCGCAAATCGTTATTCATGCTGCGGCATATAAACATGTACCGTTATGTGAACACAATCCAGATGCTGCAGTTCATAATAATGTGTCCGGAACAATGCATGTAATAGACAGTGCCATTGAAATAGGGGCAGAGAAACTCGTTGTGATATCGACAGACAAAGCAGTGCGTCCGACCAATATTATGGGAGCGACAAAACGGGTGACTGAACTCTATGCCCAGAATGTACCGAGTAAGAAGACTGAAATTGTAGCTGTGCGTTTTGGCAATGTGCTTGGTTCCAGCGGCTCTGTCATTCCAAAATTTAAACATCAAATAGAGCAGGGTGGGCCGGTTACGGTGACACACCCGAAGATTACACGTTATTTTATGCTTATTCCAGAGGCGTGCCAGCTTGTACTTCAGGCAGCGGCTATTGCTAAGGGTGGAGAGTTGTTTATTTTGGATATGGGAGAACCCGTTAATATCACTGAATTGGCAAAACAAATGATCCGGCTGTATGGCAAAGAGGGAGAAGTGGAGATCGTCTATACCGGACTTCGTCCGGGAGAAAAGCTCTATGAAGAGCTATTGATCGATGAAAGTGAACAGAAGACACAGTACCAGTCGATTATGATTGCAAGACCGACACAATACAATATTGAAATGCTGCGTAAAGATATTGCAGTGTTACTTGAAGCAGAAGATATACGTGCGGCATTACAGAAAATTGTACCGGAATTTTCATATAGGTGAAATTTACAGATATTTGTGTTGTATTCTTCCGATATAATTTAAAATGTATATTATTATAAGGAGAAAAAGATGTTCAAAACAGTAGTACTGGCGATGGTATTTATGGCAAGTGCAGCGTTTGGTATGAGTCTGAGCAAACTCAATACGGCGAGCAAAGACGAATTGATGCAGATTAAGGGTATTGGTGCAAAGAAGGCGGATGCCATTATCAAAGAGCGCCGTAAAGGAAAGTTCAAGTCGTTTGAAGATCTGCAGCGTGTGGATGGGATCGGTGAGCAGATCGCATCCAATGTTAAAAACGATGTAAAGGTTGGTGAGACACCCAAAAAGGTGAAAAAAACAGCATCCAAAAAGAGCCACAAGAAATCCACTGCCAAAAAGAGTGTGAAAAAGAAAGAATCTGCAAGCAAGAAGAAAGCAGAGAAGAAGAGTCATAAGGCGAAAAAGACAACTGACAAAAAAGAGCAGAGCAAATCCAAAAAAGAGAAAGCCAAGAAAGCAGAAAAAGAGCTAAAGAAAAAGAAGGCAAAAAACAAAAAGACAAAATCCAAAAAGTCTAAAAAGTCCAAAAAGGACAAAAAAGCGGCATAACTCTGCCGCATCTCT
The DNA here is from genome assembly GCA_015493425.1 of Sulfurovum sp. GTDB lineage: Bacteria > Campylobacterota > Campylobacteria > Campylobacterales > Sulfurovaceae > Sulfurovum. Next base: position 896 of record WGDG01000276.1, on the reverse strand, counting down.
CCTCTCTTCCAAGTTTTCTATTTCCCTATTTGGGTATAATTTTGCAAAAAATAAGGTTTTGCAATGTCGACAGTAACACGTTTTGCACCCTCACCGACAGGGTACCTGCATATTGGCGGACTGAGAACCGCACTCTTTTCATGGCTCTGGGCGAGACACAACGGCGGTAAATTTCTGCTGCGTATCGAAGATACCGACCGTGCAAGAAACTCTGAAGAGGCGCTTGAAGCGATCATCGAAGCATTTGACTGGGTAGGCATGAACTATGATGGTGATGTGGTCTACCAGTCCAAACGGTTTGATCTGTATAAACAGTATATTGATCAACTGCTTGCAGAGGGCAAGGCATATAAATGCTATATGAGCAAAGAGGAGCTTGATGCACTTCGTGAAGCGCAGATGGCAAGAGGTGAACGACCGCGTTATGACGGACGCTACCGTGACTTTGAGGGTACTCCGCCAGAAGGTATCGATCCGGTGATCCGCATTAAAGCACCAAAAGAGGGGATGATCACGTTTGTTGACGGTGTTAAGGGAGAGATCAATATTGCCGCCGATGAGGTAGATGATTTCATTATTGCCAGAAGCGACGGTACCCCGACATACAACTTTGTTGTCGCCATCGATGATGCACTGATGGGACTGACCGACGTGATACGCGGGGATGACCACCTTTACAATACGCCTAAGCAGATCGTGGTTTACAATGCACTTGGATTCACACTGCCAAAATTTTACCATGTCGCCATGATCAACAATGAGCAGGGTAAGAAGCTCAGCAAGCGTGATGGGGCAACAGATGTCATGGAGTATAAGCGTATGGGCTACCTGCCTGAAGCCCTGCTCAATTTCCTTGTACGTCTGGGGTGGAGTCACGGTGATCAGGAGATCTTCTC
>WGDG01000275.1 GCA_015493425.1 Sulfurovum sp. | reverse complement strand
TTCTTCGTTGATCGTCTCCAGTACCAACGGAATATCATCCATGCGCGGATCGTTCATGATAAACCTGAACGCATCCCAGCCGATCTCTCCAAGCCCCAGCGACTGGTGACGGTCTACACGTGATCCCAGCGGCGGTTTTGAGTCATTGATATGCATTCCCATCAAATATTTGAATCCTACAATACGCTCAAACGCATCCATAGTCTCATCGTACGCTTCGCGGGTACGCAGATCGTAACCGGCCGTAAAAGTATGGCAGGTATCAAGACAGACACCGACACGGCTTTTGTCATCGACCCTGTCAATGAGGTAAGAAAGATGCTCAAATTTGTAACCGAGGTTACTCCCCTGCCCTGCGGTATTTTCAATGACCAGTTTCACATCTGAGCCCGCCGTTGCTTCAATAGCGAGGTTCATCGATTCGGCGATGACATCCAGACAGTGCAGTTCCGCTTCCATCAGCTTCTCTTCATAGTGCGGATCGCGCTTGGGAATCTTCACCAAATGCGAACCCGGATGAAAGTTGAGTTTGTCAAGCCCCAACTGCGCACAGCGTTCCAGTTCATCAATAAATGCCGTACGTGATTTTTCAAGCTTGTCTGCTTCGGGATGCCCGAGATTAATAAGGTAAGAGTCGTGCGGAAGCACATGTTTGGGAAGGATACCGCTCTTTTCAAGGTTGGTTTTAAACGCGTCAATCGACTCCTGTGTCAACGGTTTGGCAACCCACTGGCGCTGATTTTTTGTAAAGAGTGCAAAGGCTTTTGCCCCGATCTTCATAGCATTGAGCGGCGCGTTCTCCACACCGCCGCTGGCACTCACATGTGCTCCTACATACTTCATTCTAACCTCGCATCCGTTTGATTTTTATGAGAATTTGATTGATTGTATCACGAAAAACCGTCTCATTATTGAAAACCGTATATTCAATATTGTATTTTCCGGGCATCAAAAGTTTTTGTGTAAAGCCGTTACGTTTTTTGACGATATTTTTTCCATTAAACACCGGTTTTGCACGAAAAATGCGTTCGAGTGTATCTTCCGGATAATAGTCTGAGAGCATTCGGGCATTGAAACTTCTTCTGTCAAGACAGGCAAAACGGCTCGTACAGACACGTTGGGGTGTGATACGCAGCGTAAACAGTGCCTGACCGCTGCCGTAGATCTCTGCGTTTACCTCTGAAGGGGCTGCATAGATAAACCCCATGTCAGCATACTTCATGGCCGGTGTCTTCAGCACGATCATCGCGCTCTCCCCTTTTAGTTTAGGGGCTTCGCCACACCCTTGCAGCAATACTGCAAACAGTACCACCATGCCGTACCAATACCGTTTCATGCATTTCCTTCTCAATTTTTAGCAAAATTATAGCGAATGTTAAGAGTGATTTAAGGCATCAGTTTATATAATTCCGTCCACAAGTTGTCAACGGCCCCTTCATCTAGCGGTTAGGATTCATGGTTTTCATCCATGCCACAGGAGTTCGAGTCTCCTAGGGGTCACCACTGACACATTTGACACTCTCCATTAAACCATTTCAACCTCATCTTTTTTACCACTTCAAAATTTTTGATAGTATTATACGATACATCCAGATAGACCAGTTTCGGCAATTCCGCCAGAGTATCAATATTTTCTATGTAGTTATGGTGTGCATCGATCTTCTTGAGTGTGTGAAGTGTTCCCAATACATCCACCGATTTGACCCGGTTATGCTTCATAAAAAGAAATTTCAGCCGCTCATTGTGTACAAGCGGCGAAAGATCCCTGATGCGGTTGTGTGAAAAAGCGAGTTTGTGCAGCTGCGTCAAGGGTGCCAGCGCTTCAATGGAGTCAATATTGTTTTTCGAAAGTGAAAGGCGGCGAAGCCAGACAAGTTCGCTTACTTCAGCAGGGATATCCATCATCCCGAGATCACTCAGGTCAAGCCACTCCCGCCGCTCTCTTTTACAAAGTGCGATACGCCGTTGTACAGTTTCTTCCAGTGCCATAAGAAGATCTCCTTTTAGTAATAAATTGCGCTCATTATAGCTTAAAGTGATGTTTAATTTAATGGCCGCCTGACACACATCTCTGCTGTTAACAAGATTTGCTATAATCTCTACAAGTAAACATACAAGGCGGGCAATCTATGACACAACCATCACTCTCATCACTCATCTGGAGCACAGCCGACCTGCTTCGCGGTGACTATAAACAATCAGATTATGGCAAAGTTGTCCTGCCCTTTACACTGCTGCGCCGTCTGGAGTGTGTACTGGAGCCGACACGAGATGCGGTGCTTGAAGAGTACGAAGCACGCAAGGATCTTGGCATACCGCTTGAGAAGATTCTGGTGCGCAAGTCGGGGCACAACTTCTACAACACATCCAAGTACACACTCTCCAAGCTGATGAGCGACCCGAACAACCTGCGGGAGAACATAGAGAGTTACATCAACAGCTTCAGTCCCAACGCGAGGGAGATTTTTGAGAAGTACGAGTTCAGTGTGCAGCTGGACAAACTCGAAGAGACCAACCTGCTCTATCTTGTCATGGAGAAATTTGCCTCAGTAGACCTGCACCCAGACCGTGTGAGCAACCATCAGATGGGTATCGTTTTTGAAGAGCTCATCCGTATGTTTGCCGAAGCCTCCAACGAGACAGCGGGGGAGCACTTCACACCGCGCGACATTGTGCGCCTGACCACTTCGCTGCTCTTCTCTACTGATGACGAGGTGCTGACCAAGCCTGGCATTGTGCGCAGCCTGTATGACCCCACAGCCGGAACGGGCGGGTTTCTTACCAGCGGAACGGAGTACATCTACGAGATCAACCCGGATGCCACACTGGTGACTTTCGGGCAGGAGCTCAACGGCGAGTCGTATGCCATCTGTAAAGCCGATATGCTCATCAAGGGGCAGAAGGTCGAGAACATCAAACACGGCAATACGCTCAGCAACGACCTCCTCGCAGATCAGAAGTTCGACTATATGCTCTCCAATCCGCCTTTTGGCGTAGAATGGAAAAAAGTACAAAAGGCGGTCGTCAAGGAGCACGAAGAGCAAGGCTACAACGGCAGGTTCGGTCCCGGACTGCCGAGAGTGAGTGACGGGTCGCTGCTTTTCCTGCTGCACCTGATCTCTAAAATGAGACCCGTTACAGCGAACGAGAAAAGTTTCTCGTTCGTAGGGTCGAAACCGGAGTCGATGTGCAACAGCACCGACGCAGGCACTACCACTGTTACTGGCGGCAGCCGTATCGGCATCATCCTCAACGGCTCTCCCCTCTTTACCGGCGGAGCAGGCAGCGGCGAGAGTGAGATACGCCGCTACATCCTCGAAAACGACCTGCTTGAAGCGATCGTCGCGATGCCGACCGATATGT
>WGDG01000274.1 GCA_015493425.1 Sulfurovum sp. | reverse complement strand
GAAAGAGGTACATGCACTTGACAAGGAATACAAAAAACTCAAAGAAGCGTATGAAACACTTGCAAGAAAAGAAGAGAAAGTGGTAAAAAAAGAGATGACTTTAGAGGAAGAGAAAGCTGCGCTTTACCGCGAACGCGATATGTATATGCAGGCAGCTTCCCGTATTATGCAGATGCTCTCACGCAAGATCACCCGCACATCGAAGGCTTAAAGAACCTCGACGATCACCTTGGTGACAATAAAGCCGCCGATTACCAGCCAGGCAAACATACCCAGAGCGGTATAGAGCGGTGCAAGGCCAAGCCCCTTGAACTTGCTGAAGATGGTTCCCATACCAAGGGCAGTCATTGCCATGGTCAGCAGGAAGGTATCGACCTGATTGATGAGGTGTACCAGGTTTTCAGGCAGCAGGTGCAGAGAGTTGAATCCTGCAACCAGAATGAAGTAAACGGCAAACCAGGGAATGACCAGTTTTGTCTTTCCGCTGTGCTCTGCACCTGAACGCTTCGCATCCCATGCAAGGTAGAGCCCGAGCACGATCAGCATCGGTGCGATCATAATGACACGTGTCATTTTGACAATGACAGCGGCATCGGCCATCTCTTTTGGAGAGCCCGGAACGGAAGCAGGAACGGCAACGACCTGTGCTACTTCGTGGATGGTTCCTCCGGTATAGATACCGAATTCACGGGCGGTCATATGCAGGAAGCCTGTTGCATGTTCGATAATACCCGTATAGAGGATCGGATAGAGGAACATAGAAATCGTACCGAAAAGGACGACCATGGAAACAGCGATAGCAGCCTTGTACTCTTCAGATTTAAGTACCGGTTCTGTTGCCAGTACAGCTGCGGCACCACAAACTGCCGCACCGGAAGCGGTCAGAATGGAAGTGTCTTTTTCCATACCAAAAACTTTGTATCCAAGCCATGAACCCAAAAGGAGGGTACTTGTCAGCATGGTCAAAGAGACAAAGAAGCCGTCAGGACCTACAGCAATAATTTCCTGAAATGTCAGGCGGAAACCGTAGAGCACGATGGCAAAACGGAGGATTTTTTTGGCCGAGAAGGTGATTCCCCCCTGCCATTCGACAGGTGTGTGGTTGTGCAGGGTATTGGCGTAAAAGATACCCATGACGATACCGATAACCAGTGGAGAAAGCCCCAACGCTTTGACAGGTCCGAGTCCTGCAATGTAGGTCGCTGCCGCTGCAAAGATAGCGACAAAGAGGATACCGCTGATGGTACCCTGGCGGTTTTCTGGAGAAAATGGCATAGTTTTACCTCATATGTTAGATTGAATTCAAAAAAACTGATAAATTTTTTGGAATTGTACCATATTCTTGATATAATAGTAAAATCAATATTATCGTCAGCCATAATAAATTTTTTCGAAGAAAAGCGAGTCACTTATGAAACTAACCCTCCGGCAGATGGAAATTTTTCTCAATGTTGTTGCTTCAGGGCATCTGACCAATGTTGCCAAAGAGATGCATCTCAGCCAGTCGGCTATCTCCATGTCGATTAAAGAGATGGAGAATATTCTCGGGCGTCCGGTATTTGACCGTATCAACAAGAAACTTGTACTCAATGAAGTGGGGCGTGCATTTCACAAAGAGATAGACCCCATTTATAAAAAGCTGTCTGATATAGAGTATGAGTTTCAAAACTCGGAAAACAAGGGGATGATCCGTGTAGGCGCGAGTACGACGATCGTCGATTACCTGATGCCTTCCATTATATGCAGCTATATGAGCTCCTATCCTGATGTAAAGATTTCTTTAAAAGAGGGAAATACCAAAGAGATCAGTGATATGATCAAAAGCGGAGAGATTGATGTTGGGTTTGTCGAAGGTTTCGTGGGTGGAAGTGATATCATCAAAGAGCAGATAGGGGTGGATGAACTGATTATCGTTACTTCCCAAAAAGAGCTTGCAAAGCCTTGCTATATTGACGAACTGGCAGAGAAACGATGGGTTCTCAGGGAAGAGGGATCGGGAACACGGGAAGTATTCCTCAACTACATTAAAGACAAAGTCGATGATCTTAATATTTTCTTTGAACTTGGCCATACCGAATCGATCAAAAGTATTCTTGTGAACCGTGAGTGTCTTACCTGTATTTCAAAAATTTCTGTAGAAAATGAATTGGCAGAAAAAAGCCTCTATCAGGTACCGGTTAAAAACTTCGAGTGTAAACGTGATTTTCTTATGATATACCATAAAGACAAGTATCACAGTACCCTGTTTGACAAGTTTGTATTCTTTTCTAAAAAACTGATGCTTCAGATGCTCGAAGCGGGTACACCGCTTCAGTTCAAGAACCGATAAGTTTCAGTGCCGCTTCATACTCTTCGGGGCGGTTGAGATTCAAAAATGCCTTTCTCTCTTCAAAATTGACATAGTGCGTGTTGAGCTCCTCAAGCAACCTACCCATTTTATGCTTGTCTGCTTCCAATGCAGACTTTGCATAGGGTAGAACGCTTCGTCGGTAAAGACCGCATAGTGGCTGTAGCTTTTGACAGCAGCGCGCAATGACGGCATCGGCATTACCGTCGGTACACATGAGTTCTGAAATAATGGATTCATCAACAAACGGTGCATCGACACTCAGCACAAAAATGGCATCTGCCTTTTTGAGTGTTTCAAAAGCGGATACCAGACCCGCCATAGGGGAGCTTGCCTCGTAGCGATCCAGAATGAGCGGTGCTTCAAAGTCAAATTTGTCCGTTTTGCTGCCGATATAGACATCACGGAAGAGTCTTGTAAGTCTTCGGTACTGGTATTCGGCCAGGCTACCGTAGTTTCCAAATGGGAGCGTTGCTTTGTCTGTACCCATACGGGAGCTTTTGCCTCCGGCAAAGATGACAGCGGGAATAGTCTGTTTCATACAAAAGCCTCTTTACGTTTTTGGTGAACGACAAGTATCATGAAGGCAGTGAGTGTAATAAGCGATTCGACCAGAAAGAGGTATGGTCCGTACAATTGTCCTGAAAGCATCGCACCTACCGAACCGCCAAGCCCAAAAGCGATACCGAGGAAGAACTGTTGTGCAAGCTTCTTCTGGCGGTAGAGGGAAAATACATATGTGATGGCAGCAGTATGGTAGAGTGCAAAGCTGACAGCATGCAGGGACTGTGAAGCAAAGGTAAGTACCACGGAGTCGGGGAACAGGTAGAGTATCAGCCAGCGTATTGCGGTCACGAATGTGGCAAACTGCAGAATGTGCAGCAGGTTTCGCTGCAGCAGCGGCCCCTGGAAGTAGAGCATGACGATTTCACAAATGACTCCGAAACTCCACATCCAGCTTGTCATCTCCAGTGAAATGCCGTGCGCGGTTTCATAAATGGTAAAGAAGTTGTAGAACCCTCCAAAACCTACCTGCATCAAAAAGACTGAAACCCAGAAAGCCCAGTATCGCTTGAGAGAAAAGGTGCCGTCATCGGCACTGTTTTCATGTTCAACTGTGTCGTAGCGTACCAGCTGTGCGCCAAAGAGCATTGTCAGGAAAGTCATGGCTGAAAGGTAGTAGAGTGCCTCCATCGGAGAGCTTAGTACCTTCCCAAGCCACAGGGCAATACCCATGAATCCAAGTGAACCCCAGAGCCGAACTTTGCCGTAGTGGTTCTTAGAAAGTGTCGCAAGTGCAATCGTTTCGACGTAGGGCAGTGATATACCCATTGCCGCACCAAAAAGAAGGTTGGCAAGCAGGTAGAGGAAGAAATGTTCCCGTGTCACCCAGAAGAGCAGTGTCGCAAGAAAAGTAAGTACAAGTGCTGTCAGATAGACACGTGGTGTGAGTGCAATGAAGTGCTTGAAAACAAAAGGCAGCAGAAAACGCATGAAGGGAGCGGCGGCATAGATAATACCTACTTCTACTGTACTGTAGCCAAGTTCCACAAGCACTTTTGGCAGGAAAATAACATAAACGCCCACCAAAGCGAAGTAGAAAAAGTAAAAGGCGCTAAGCAGCAGCGACGAAGGTCTTAGCAGGATGTGCATGGCTTCTTGATCACGGCAGTGTTGCTTAGCAGGTCATGCAGGTTCTTTTTGTCTTTTCTGAAAAACATCAGCATCCAGCCAAAGAGTGTGGCCGCGGAGAGCACAGCGCAGAGATTGCGAAAAAGAATAAGAAAGAGCGAGGGGCGTTTTCCTGTACTCTCATCGATCACCTCAAGGTCATAGGCACGATAACCGGGCGTCTGGCCGCTTTTATACATAAACAGGGTCTGTACGGTAATGAGAGGAATAAGAATGTAAAGCCACCCCAGTGCTTTGTGTGCGGCAAACCCTTCTCTCCCTCCCATAATAAGATAGAAAACGGCATACATAATGGGCATCAGTAACATGAAACTGTCAGTGAGAAAGGCTTTGACCTTCTCTCCTGCTGTAGCATATCGCCGCTCCTGCATATATTTTTTAGTACGTTTGGGTTCTGGTGCAGCCACTTTCCCCTGTTTGACATCTCTAAAGCGCTGTTTGGCCATGGTATTTCCCTTGTGTGATCATTTGAGCCCCTGTGTCATGGTAAAGATCGGCAACAGCATTGCCGAGACAATGACGCCGACAACGGCACCGATGATGAGCATCATGATCGGCTCGAGCATACTGAGCATCATCTTCAGCCGTTCTTCATTCTCTTCAGCATAAAGTGCGGAGAGGTTGGCTAAAACTTCGGCCACTTCGCTGGACTCTTCTCCGAGTGCAAGAGACTGCAGGAAGTTGCGTTTGAGTTTGACCCCGCCCTCAAGCTGCAGTGCATTGGAAAGTTTGTTCCCCTCCATCACTTTGTCTGAAGCGCGTTCGAACATTTCGGCCAGACGGTAATTGCCAAAGGAGGCAACGGCCAGTTTGACTGCCTGTGCGTACGCTACTCCGCTGCCAAGAAGCAGCGAGAGAATGTAGGAGAAGCGTCCAAGCTCATGGTTTTGGATAATATTGCCAAGCACAGGCATACGCAGCAGCCATCCGTCAATAAGACGGTGAAAACGGTATATTTTGGCATAGGCGAGTTTGAAGAGTACAATAAAAAGTACAATGCCTACAATAAGATGAATGTAGTAGGCACTCAGAAAGTCGCTGATACTGAGGACAAACTGGGTAATGGGCGGCAGTTTTTGGTCGGTGTCTTCAAATATTTCGGTAATTTTTGGTACAACAAAGCTGATGAGAAAAGCGGTGATGGCAATGGCAACGGTCATGATGACAGTAGGGTAGACCATTGCCCCCTTGACCTGCTTTTTTACCTTGTCCTGAGCGGAGAAGAAAGAGGCCATATTGGTCAGTACTTCTGCCATTTTCCCGCTTTGTCCTGCAATGTTGAGACTTTGTACATAAAATTCCGGAAGCTGGTACACCTTTTGGGCATTGAGTGCATGGTAGAGGGAGTTTCCCTCCTCGATCATTGTCCGGATTGCATTGAGAAAAGAGGTATAGCGTTTTTCACCCTCATGCTGGTTTTCCATGAGGCGTATGGCGGTAAGGATCGTCATGCCGGAGTTGAGATAGGAGGAGAGTTCTTTGGAGAATGAAGCAAGCATCTCTCCGGACATTTGCCGTTTCCCGAAACCTTCGATCGAAAAATGTTTGGCCGGAGTGAGAGATTCGTAGTAAATGCCTTGTGTACGGAGCTTTTGTGCCGCCTCTTCACTGCTGGATGCGGTTACCGTACCTTTGGCACGTTTGCCTGCTTTGTCGAACCCCTTGTATTTAAACAGCATTCGCCATCCTCAATCCTGCCTTTTGCATCATTGGTGCCATTATAGCTTTTTTTCGCTCAAACCCAACCGCCAATTGTATCTGTGTCAGAAAGACTGCAGCTCGAAGCGGAAGTAGGTAGAGGCATAGTCTCCTTTGAGTTTGATCTCATTGATGGTCGCGGCGGGACTTGCATCGCCCTCCTCTTCCGGAGCCAGTGTGATAGGCTCGGGGATGAAGATGGTACGTTTGATGTTTTTGAGAATTTTTCGGCTCTCAAAATCATCTATTTTCATTTCACGCTCGATGAGGTCATAGGCTGACTTCTCTTCTTTGTGGTAGTGCAGTACATCTTTGCTTAGAAAGAGTGAATCTTCGAGAGCATGGGCGTTACGCTGGGTAATGTAGACGATCTGTTCATGGTTCTGCCCGTAGATCTTCAGAACGTAAACAATGGAAGTTGAGAGGATCAGTACAGAAATGAGAATTTCAATGAGGGTAAAGGCGGGACGCAGTGTTTTCAATAGTAATCTCCCCGGTTGTGGAGGGCATTGCTGTTTTTTAGCCATAGTTCTTTGGCCTCTTCGAATGACGCTGTCTTCCTGGCTTTACCGAAGAAGGCAGGCAGAAAGTAGATCCCCTCATCATCCTGAAGAATAAGGGGTGTACTGCTGCCGTTGGAATAGAAGTTGATTTCCAGACATATTTTTTGATCCTGATAGCGCCCGTATTCACGCTGTATCAGTGCATTGTTCGCATCGAGGGAGTAGACTTTAAGGTGCGCAAGTTTGGTTTTTCCCGGATAGGCTTCAAAAGGGGAAGCAATATCTTCTCTGAAATAGCACGACTTGCACCCATCGATACATATCAGCATACCTTTTCCTTTGAAAAGAGGGCTCTGCATCACCGCTTCTTTCAGTTTTAGCGGTGTAAGTACCGGCATATGTTTTTTCTCCTTTTCAAAACCGCTGAAGCCAAGAAAATAGACCAGTGATATAATGAAGATTACCAGCAACAGCTCCAGCAGGGAAAAGGCGCGCCGGTTGCTGAAGGGTGTATGAGGCAACATGAAAAGTGCTATTTGTTACACTCGGAGAATTTAATGTCTTTACCATTGCCCTCTCCACCCTGTTTCCTGTCGGCACCGAGTGAAATGATCTCGACATCATCGCCCTTGTTGATGTAGATAAACGGTGTTCTCCATGAGTCTTTGGGCAGTTTTTTGAGGTAGGGTTTGGCACGGTAGTTTGGATATTTATCCGGATCGGGATTGCTCAAAAGTGCTTCGAAACCCTCTTCTGTATCAGGATAGACACCATTGTCGAGTTTGAACATATCCAGACGCTTTTTGAGGTCATCCATTTTCAGGCAGACAGTATCACGTTTCGCCTGATCAGCAGAGTCCATCAGCCCGGGAGCGACTACGGCGACAAGTCCGCCGAGAATGACAATGACAATAAGCAGCTCAATCAGTGAGAAACCTTTTCTCATATTCTTGTGTATTTTGGAAGTACGGTAATGCATAACAATCCTTGGGTTCCTTTTGGTATAATCATAACGATTTTACTTTAACAGAGCTTTCAGATGGATAAACAGAAGACCTCTCCAAGAGGAACATACCGGCAGCAGAAGGGATTTGCTCTCATCATCACCCTCTCTGTACTGGCGATTGTCATCGCCCTGACGGGGGTGCTCATAGGGTATCTCGATGTCGCGAGAAAAGAGGCTTCGGCTACCAAAGCGTTGGTGCAGGCAAATCTTTACTTTGCCGATGTCAAGCAGATTTTGGGAAAGTTCAAAGATAAAAAGGCACTCTACAATACCCTCTACCTCACTCCGGTACCGCTTCAGTCTGAAGACGGGCGTTTTTCTCTGGTTCTCCAGTGCCATCCCCTTGACAACGGTGTCAATATTAATTGGCTGGCAGATGAAAACAGTGTAAAGATGCAGGCACACTATGCGGCTGCACAGAAGGTGTTTGACTATTTGGCAGAAAAGTATGCACTGGCCAATCCGCTTCGCCTTGAAGAGATGCTGTTGCATGCCATACATGGTACCGAGGAGGGGCAAAGCCGTTTTGTGCGGAAAAATGGTATTATATCGTATCAACAATTTATGCAGATTCTCAGCCGATACCAGTTTGAAACAGATGATAAAGCGGTAGGGCGGGTACCATGGAAAGACTACTTTGTATTCCATTCGGCAGGCAAGCGTCCTGAAGAGAATCTGATTGCAGGAGACTTTGTCTCCACAGCACTGCTCGCAGCGCTCTTTGAGATTGATCCTGCATTACTTAAAGAGGAGTGGGCCGCGTCCGAGGGGGCACTGAAGTTACTGCTGCAGGCACATGGTATACCGTTTGACAAGCATCTGTTCGCATCGAAATTCAGCGAGAGGGCAGGTTGCGAGGTGCACTACATGTATGAGGGTCAGCGGTTTGCATTTGCATTCAAAGACCAAGAGGGAGAGGTGAACGAATTTGAATTTTTCAGGGAGTAGCAGGCCGCTTGTTTTGG
>WGDG01000273.1 GCA_015493425.1 Sulfurovum sp. | reverse complement strand
CATGTAAGGCAGTACTGCTCAACCCTTCTACCGAGCCGTATGAAACACTTGCCCCTTATGTGGGTATACAGAAACGTTTTTGCGACGGCGAAACCTTCAGCTTTGAGGCAGCATATCTGCAGCAGCTGAAGCGCTATGTTTCAAAACCTGAAAAAGGAAGGTATCTTGTCCTGCTGCAAAGTGAAGACGAAGTACTGGACTACCGCAAGGCCAAAAAAAGATACCGGGATCATCGGGTTATTGTTGAATATGGCGGTAACCATCGGTTTGAAAATATCAACGACTACTTCAGTATGATTGGAAACTTTATATAAATGAATACGCAAACAGAACATTATGATGTCATTGATCTCTTTATGAAACTGCTCAGTTTCGAATCGATTACACCGGATGATGCCGGATCACTGGATTTTATTGCTTCCTATCTTGAAGATTACGAAGCGATCTGGGTAAATGAAGAAGGGGTAAAAAACCTTTTTTTATACAAGAAATTCGGAGAAGGAGACCACCTCTGCTTTGCAGGGCATGTCGATGTGGTACCGCCGGGAAACAAGTGGGAAAGCGATCCGTTCGTACCGCTTGTCAAAGAGGGTAAGATCTACGCCCGCGGTGCACAGGACATGAAAAGCGGGGTTGCTGCTTTCGTTGAAGCGCTGAAAGAGACAGACAATTTCAACGGTACGCTTTCACTGCTGCTGACGTCGGATGAAGAAGGCGATGCAACTTTCGGGACGATTATCATGCTTGAACACCTCAAAGAGATCGGCATGCTGCCTGACTACTGCATCGTTGCAGAGCCGACCTGCGAAGAGGTGTTCGGTGATGCCATCAAGATCGGCCGCAGGGGTTCCATCAACGGTTATCTTACCATTCACGGGAAACAGGGACATGCCGCCTATCCTGAGAAGGCGGTCAACCCCGTGCATCTGACCGCATCGGTCATGCACCGTCTTGCAGGGATTCATCTCGATGAGGGTGATGAAGACTTTGCGCCAAGCCAGATGGTCATTACCGACATCCGAGGGGGGATGGAAGTGACCAACGTCACACCTGGTGACTTGAAGATCATGTTCAATGTCAGAAACTCTACCAATACTACGCAGGAGGATGTCCGTGCACATATTGATGAGGTGCTCAAGGGGCTTGAGTATGACCTGACACTTACGCAGGGCTCGTTCCCTTTTGTAACCGACCATAACTCCAAAGTGGTACACCGTATCCGTGACAGTATTCAAAACATAACCGGTGTTGAAACGAAGCTTTCCACAGCCGGCGGTACAAGCGATGCGCGTTTTATGGGAGCATTTGGTATTGACGTGGTAGAGTTTGGTGTCATTAACGATACAATTCATGCACCCAACGAACGTACTTCCATTGACGAAGTCAAGGGGCTGTTTCACATTTTCCGTGACATTGTTACCCATTTTTAGGGGTTGAGCGTGTTGTTTCAGCGTCCAAACTTTACCGAATATGTCATGGCCAGACTGGTGACAGTATCGGTAGGACTTTTTTTGCTGTTTATTACCCTGATGGTCTGGCTTAATGACAATGTCCAACAGAATTTGCTGGCTATCGGTTTTCTTGGTGTTACATTCCTATTGTTCATTTATGCTATTGGACGGAGTGCGAAAAAGATGCAAAAAGAGCTTGAAAAGCTCAATGCCTACCTTGCCAATCTTGAAACCCTTGATGAGGTCTCCTATGAAGCTTCTTTTTTTACCAAAGAGTTTGAAGAACTGAACAAAAATCTGCTTAAAGCGTTGAAAAAAGCCAAGAAGCGTGAAGATATCAAGCAGCGCTACAATGCCAAGCTCAAACTGAAAAATCGCCAGCGTGCAGACATGATCTCTGCCATTGCACACGAGTTCCGAAATCCTGTCGCCTCCATCATGGGGTATTCCCAGACCCTGCATGAAGATCCCGACATCCCGCCTGCACTTCGTGAAAAATTCCTTGAAAAGATTTACAACAACGGCAACAAAATCGAATCACTGCTGGGGCGGCTTATTTTGTGGAACAAGTTCGAAAGCGGCGAAGCGACACTGCATCAGAGCAGTTTCGATCTGTATGCCCTTATTCTGGAAGTCAAACGGTCTCTTGAAGAGAAGTATAAAAACCGGGTTATCGAAGTGACGGGAAGCAGCTGTATGGTATATGCAGACCGCACCCTGATGGATGTGGTGCTCAAAAATCTTATCGAGAATGCCTTGAAATATTCCAAAGACGATGTAGAGGTGCATCTTTCTCCGGAGTGTTGTGTACGTGTGCATGACCATGGTGTCGGCATCAGTCAGAAAGATATTGAGAAAGTCACCAAAAAGTTTTACCGTTCCGGTACCCACAACTGGGACAATTCAATGGGGCTCGGCCTCTCTATCGTCAAGACAATTTTGGGCTTGCACGGCACTACACTTGAGATTGCAAGTGAACTGCATAAAGGCTCTACCTTCTCCTTCTGCCTGGCAAAATCGTAAGAGTGACGGGAAAATCCGTTCAAATTCAGACCTAAAACGTCAATCATTTATTTTCCTGATGATCCCCATGAAGACGACTGAATAGGTATTATTTTTTCGTTACTTTCCCTCCCATTTTACGCACATTTATTCAAAAATAATCTTTTGTACCCAAACTCAATGAAAGTTAACACTTTATGTACTACAATAAAAGCGTATTATGTACGCTTATTTAGAAAGGGGCTCTGACAAGTTGTCCGCATGGAAGCTTGCCAGAGATGCCTTTCTCAGATAGGGTGCATTACGGATTATCAAATCAAGGAGGAAGTATGAAACTAGGTTTCTTAGTCGACCTGAACCTGTGTATGGGTTGTAAAGGTTGTGAAGTAGCTTGTAAAGTGGAAAACGAAGTTCCACTGAGCTCTTGGCGTCTGCGTGTAAAATATATTGATATCGGGACATTCCCCGATGCGAAACGTGAGTTTACACCGCTGAGATGTAACCATTGTGAAAATGCTCCGTGTGAGCGTATCTGTCCGGTATCGGCACTGCATTATCTTGAAAACGGTATCGTTAACGTCGATTCATCAAGATGTATCGGATGTGCGGGATGTATGATGGCGTGTCCTTACGGGGCGATCTATATGGATCCTGAAACAAATACAGCTGACAAATGTACCTACTGTGCACACAGAATCGAAAGCGGCATGATGCCGGCATGTGTGGTTATCTGTCCTGTTCAGGCGAACATTTTCGGTGACCTCGATGATGATACCAGCCATATTTCACAGTATATTATGGCGCATCAGGGTGCTGTACAGGTACGTAAACCTGAAAAACACACCAATCCTAAACACTTCTACGTCGGAGGCGGTACACAGACACTCGATCCGCTTGCACAGCAGAGAATTGAAGGATACAGTCTGTTCAACAATATCACGCACCTGAAACATGTGGGTGATCCAAACCACGGTGTGATCGACAGATTCCTTGCACCGTTTGAGTCACATGAAAAACTTGATAACAAGAGTTTTGTAGATTTTGACAATCACGAATCAGAGGGAGGTCACTAAGATGGTAGAAAGTACAGTTCACGCAACACACGCGGTGGTAACACTTGATGTCGCACTGCCCGGTATTATCTGGGGTTGGATGATTACCCTGAACATGTGGGCGAAGTCCATCGGTACCGGTGTTATTCTGGTCGGTGCATTCCTGCTCTATAGACACAAGAAAGATGAAATGCCGAATCTCAGATGGACCATGCCGCTGATTTCGTTCATTTTCCTGAACATCTTCCTGCTGTTCACCCTGACAGACCTGCACCAGCCTTACAGAATGGTCAACATCTTCCTGCACCCGCACTGGACTTCGGCTATTACTGTCGGTGCATGGATGGCGTCACTCTTTACTGCACTGGTCACTGTGCTGATGGTTATCGGTTACTTTGATGCACATCCGAATGTCAGAAAGAATTGCGCGCTTGCCAATGCGGCACGTGCCAACAGCGGACTCTATGAGAAGATCTTTCCGTTCGTTGTATTCCTGGCAATTCCTGTCACGCTCTATACTGCGATCATTATGGCGGAATCTTCTGCAAGAGAGCTCTGGCAGGCACCTGCTGAAGTCATGCAGATGATGTGGGCGGCACTGCTTGCCGGTTCTGCAGCACTGATCCTTGTTTCCGGAAAATGGAGTGCAGAAGCACGAAAAGACCTCGCGCTGGTGCTTGCCATTGCGACCTTCTTCAGCTTCCTGATGTATATGGGTGAGTACTTCTTCTCATTCAAATCTTCCGAAGCGGAAGCGACACTGGCGTACGTCCATGCGGGCGGTGCATACAATACTGAATTCTGGTTCGGTATGGTTCTCGGATTTATCGTACCGTTCTTCATCGCTGTAGGCAGCATGAAGAGCGACAACAAAACACTATTGAGATTTGCGGCAATTCTGGCACTCGTAGGGCTCTACATGGCAAAAGATGTATGGCTCAAGATTCCACAGATGCTACCGTTGAGTTAAGGAGGATATGAATGACTAAAATGAATAATGAACAACCTACTTTCGTAGAGAGCAGAAGAAGCTTCCTGAAGGGTACCGCCTACACTGTAGCGGGTGCCTCTCTGGCAACCGGCGTCTTCAAAACGATCGTTGAAACACCGGCTGTCGCTGAAGATGAAAAGTTTACACCGACACCGAAGACACTTTCGTTCTATCCTGAATTCAAAGACTGGGACAGCTTTAAAGAGCTGGACGGTGATGACTGGAAACGCGGTGGTACCGGAAGAAACGGTGTCGAGAGTGACAAAAACCCTGACGGTATCAAAGTCAACGAATTCATGCTCGTTCCAACTGTCTGCTCCAACTGTGAAGCACAGTGTGGTCTGACTGCATGGGTAGAAGTGGGCAGATACAAAAAAAGTAAAAACCCGAGAGATCTTTTCGTCAGAAAATATATGGGTAACCCGCTGCATGCGGGTTCTCGCGGACGTAACTGTGCGAAAGGGTATGCAACCCAGTCACAGATGTACGATCCGGACAGAATCCCTTTCCCACTCAAGAGAGCACCGGGTTCCAAGAGGGGTGAAGGCAAGTGGGTAAGAACCACGTGGGACGAAGCGATGGCGACCATTGGTAAAAAGATGCATGACACTCTCAAAAAGGGTGACGAGATGTCAAGAAAGCTCATCATGTACCATGTCGGTCGTCCAAATGAGAACGGCTTCGGTCACAGAATTCCTCACTCTATGGGATGTGACGGATACGACTCTCACACCAATATCTGTTCTGCAGGGGCGCGTGAAGGTACCATCCAGTGGGCGAATGACGATAGAAACGCGCCTGACTGGGCAAATGCGAAACTGATCTTCCTTCAGTCTTCTCACGCAGCGGATGCAGGACACTACTTCCAGCAGTCTGCGGGCTACATCGCCGATGCGAGAAGAAAAGGTGCGAAGATGGTCGTTATGGATCCAAGACTCTCCAACTCGGCGGGTATTGCGGATCTGTGGCTGCCGGTATGGCCAGGTACAGAGACAGCACTCTACCTCTACCTTGCCAACAGAGTACTGCATGAAAAGGATATCAACGGTAACGACCTGGTCAACCACGACTTCGTGAAGAACTGGATCAACTGGGATCAGCTGATGAAAGACAAAGAGCATCTCTCGTTCATGGTACAGGAAGGCATTATTAAGACGCTTCCTCAGGACGACAGCTATGAGAGCTACATCGAGCTGATGAAAGAGCTCTATGCACCATACACCAAAGAGTTCGTTACCAAAGAGTGTAAGATCGAGGGTTATGAGGACAAGCTTGACGAACTCTTCGATATGTTCATCGACGCGGGTGACAGAGTGGCAACCTTCCTCTGGAGAGCGGGACCGATCGCACACAGAGGTGGTTGGATGATCACTCGTGCCGGCTTCCTGCCACTGGCTCTCAGAGGTGCCCTGCGTGGTGATGTGGGCGGTACAAGTTTCCACCACTGGTTCGTTATCTCTGTCAACGGCAAGGGTGACGCTGCGACAGTAGCAGGACAAAGACCGCCAAGAGTCAATGTCTGGAACGAGATTGCATGGCCGCCTGAGTATCCATTGAGTACATATGAAATGTCCCATATCATGCCTCACCTGCTGATGGATGACGAGTGGAGAGCAAAATGGAAAAAGAAAGGTCTCGACAAGATCCCGGACAAGTTGGCTGTGTGGATCCCACGTATGTACAACCCGGTATGGATCAATCCGGACGGATTCAGATGGATCGAAGCGCTTAAGCGTGAAGATAAAATCGAACTGAGTTTCAACCTCTCTCCAACCTGGTCTGAGACAAACTGGTACTGTGACTATGTCCTGCCGGTAGGTCTGGCGGGTGAGAGACATGACCAGTCTTCTGAGGCAACAAAGCCTACAAGATGGCTGAGCTTTAAGAACCCGGCACTGCGTGTTGCACTTGAAAAGAACGGCTGGAAACCAAAAGATCCGGCACGTGCGACACTTGAAGCACACATGGCTGCGGGTCTCGGTGAAATCTGGGAAGAGGTAGAGTTCTGGGCGAACATCATGGTGCATCATGTAGACCCTGACGGAAGCCTTGGTGTCAGAAAATTCTGGGCATCGAAGGAAGATCCTACCCGTGCGGTTACCATTCCTGAATGGTACCAGGCTGCGTTCGACCTGCTGCCTAACCTGAGAAAGACAGCGAAGCTGAAGTACCCTGATTCTAAGTATCCTAACTATGAACTCATGAGAGACATGGGTACATGGATGGAAGAGGATCATATCTATAAAGCTCAGGAGAGACCGCTTAAAGAGGTTGACGGTAAATATATTGCACACGGTCACGAGTATGATACAAGTGAAGTTGAAAAGGATGAGTTCGGTACACTGCTCGTAGATGACCATGTATTCGGCGGTAAGAAGCCGATTGGTGTGGTTGTTGACGGTGAAGCGAAGCAGGGCTTCCACACACTCAGTGGTAAACTGGAGTTCTACTCCAAGTGGTTTGCAGAGTGGAAATGGCCTGAATATGCGGTACCGTTCTACCCGAGAAATGCCGATGAGCGTAAGAAATATGTGCACCTGGTTTCTCAGGTACACCACGACTTCATTGATCCGGCGAAGAACGAATTTGCACTTAACACCGTATTCAGACTGCCGTACAACATTCACACCCGTTCAGTGAACTCCAAGCACCTGATGGAGATTTCACAGAACCACAACCCGGTATGGATCAGTACACAGGATGCGAAGCGTCTTGGCATCAAGCGCGGTGATGCGATCAAGGTGACCATTGAAGATACCGTTTCAGGGCTTGAGTCAGGTTACTTTATCGCGATGGCGGTACCGACAGAGGGTACCATGCCTGGTGTACTGGCATGTTCACACCACGCAGGACGCTGGAAGCTCAAAAATGCCGTCGAGATCCCTGGCTTCGAGCACAAGCTCGGTGTTCTTGGACTTGGTGCACCGCTTTACGACATGACAATGGACGGCAAGGTTGGTACGCTGAAGCCTAAGCAGGGCATCAAAGCGGGAATGATCGCACGTAAAGATACATGGCAGTTCAAAGAGTACAACAAAGACCTCGACAACATCTGGTGGGATGGTCTTAGTGGTGCTTGGCAGAATGCCGTAGCGGCGTCACATCCGGATCCAATCGCGGGTAACCACGCTTGGCATCAGAAAGTACGTATCGAGAAAGCGGCACCGACAGACAAGATCGGTGATATCTATGTCAACTACGAAAACAACTTCAAAGTCTACCAGGCTTGGAGAGACAAGCTGACAAGACCGCTGGCAAAAGGCGATACACTCAGACGTCCGGTACACATCAAGCGTCCGGCAGTACCTTTGACTCTCAAAGCGTACACAGTAGACATCAAAGCCTAACTCCGGCTTTGGTCTCTGGCGGGTTTGCCCCGCCTTTTCATACTCTTTTCCAAATAATCCAATGGTATTAGCATTGATTTATTTCGAAAGTGGTATAGTTCGCTCAAATGCTTCTTCTGAAGAAGTGCGTACCCTATAACTGTCACAAAAGGTTTATGACACATGAATGATTTGAAACAAGATATCGACAACCGTATTGCTCTCTATGCACTGATTTCACGTCTGATGATGCAGGAGGTCGATGAGACCTTCCTCAACCAGCTCGAATCGGACGAGGCAGTGCTTTCACTGCTCCCCAACTACAGAGACTGGTCCAAACGTAAGGAGCTTAGCCAAAAGGATCTGGTCGACCAGTACTATAATGTAGACTATGTCAACCTCTTCATTATGCACCTGGTGCCCTATGAGAGTTTTTACACACGTGATGACCAGATGATTGAAAGCGGCGGAGACAACCCGGTACTGCAGCTCTACAATGCGCTTGACTTCCGTGTAGAGCTTGAGAAGGCAAGGGTGGTCAGCCCAGACCATATCGGTGTGGAGCTGGAGTTCATGTATATGCTCTGTGACGCGCAGAAGAAAGCGCTTGAAGCCGATGATGCCGAGGGTGTCTGCGAACTCCTCAGTGTACAGCACGGCTTCCTCCAAGACCACCTGCTCGAGTGGGCGCCGCTCTTTCTGATCAATGCCAAAAGAGAGTCGCGTACGCCGCTCTACCACGACGGTACCGAACTGGCACTGGAGTTTCTGCTGAGTGACTTTGAATATGTAACGCAAAAGCGTCAGGAGCACTGTGACAGCATCGAAGCCGATGAAGAGGCGAAAGCGTAGATGAGACTCAACCTCGATGTCGCCCTCTGTGTCAGAGCGACAAGCAAATTTTCCGAGTGTACCAAGTGTGTCGCTGCTACGGACGGTAAAGTACGCATCGACGAGCAGCTTCCGACTTTTGCCAAAGGCACGGGAGTGGAGGCAGCCGCCTGTGTGGGTGCCTGTCCCACCGAAGCCTTTTCGCTTTCGGACTTTTCACTGACGGAATTCTTCTTTACCTTTGTCGAAAGCAAGGTACGCCTTGTTTCAAGAAAGCTGAACATCCCGTGTCTTTCGGTGCTCAGTGTAGAGCATCTTATCTCTCTGGCACTGGCCTGCGATGAGCCGGTGACACTTGACCTGAACGACTATGAAAAAGAGTCACATCTTTTCAACGTGATTGCAGAACGTATCGATGAAGCGAACTTCATCCTCTCGAGCTTTTCGGACAAACGGCTTGAAGTGAATATCGACAATGACGCGCCTGTAG
>WGDG01000272.1 GCA_015493425.1 Sulfurovum sp. | reverse complement strand
TGTAATACAGTTTTCGGATTTCATAGTTGATACATTTCAGGTGCTGTCAGGAGACAGCACCCTACGGAGCTTTTTTTAACATTGAAGAAATAAAGTTACTAACATAAAGATCAAGCAAGAGAAGATATTGGCTACTGATCTCTCAAGCGGATACGTACACTCTCTTCATGTGCTGTTAGGCCTTCGGTATGGGCAATCATCGCGCACTGCTCTCCAATCTCTTTCATCCCCTCTTTGCTCATCATAATAATGGAAGACTTTTTGAGGAAATTCTCTACACTCAGAGGTGAGTAAAACTTCGCCGTTCCTCCAGTTGGCAGGGTATGGTTGGGGCCTGCGATATAGTCGCCGATAGGCTCTGGCGTATTTTCACCAAGGAAGATCGCTCCGGCGTGTTTGATCTTATCCAACAGTGCCATCGGATCTTCGGTCACTATCTCAAGGTGCTCCGGTGCAATCTCGTTCATCAGATCGATTGCTTCATCCATATCTTTGGTAACGATAATCGCACCACGCTCCTCTATGGACTTTCTGGCAATAGCTTCACGGCTGAGGGTGCCAAGGAAGGCTTCAACCTTGTCACTGACTTTGTTGGCAAGTTCGGAGTCCGTAGTAATGAGGATGGAACTTGCCATCTCATCATGCTCTGCCTGAGAGAGCAGGTCAATAGCAAGATAGTCCTCTCTTGCCGTACTGTCTGCCAAAATACCGATCTCACTCGGTCCTGCAATCATGTCAATGTTCACTTCACCGTAAACCAGTTTTTTGGCAGTTGCAACAAAAATATTGCCCGGTCCCGTGATCACATCAACTTTTGGGATGGTTTCAGTCCCGTACGCCATCGCACCAATCGCTGACGCACCGCCGACTTTAAATACTTTTTTTACACCGCAAAGGTGACATGCAGCAAGCAAAAGTTCATTGAGCTCATTATCGGGTGCCGGTGTACAGACTACGATCTCCTCAACCCCTGCCACCTGTGCAGGGATGACATTCATCAGCAGTGAAGAGGGATAGGCTGCCTTACCGCCGGGAATATAGAGCCCAGCCCTGTCCACAGGTGTCACCTTCTGCCCCAGTATCGTGCCGCTCTCTTCAGTATCCATCCATGTTTTTGGCATCAGTTTTTGGTGATACGCTTCAATGCGATCATACGCCAGTTTGAGTGCATCTCTAAGGTCGCTGTCGATATTTTCATACGCTTTTGCCATAGCATCGGTAGAGACCATCAGCTCCTCATCACTCTGAGGCTCCCAACGGTCAAATCGTGCAATCTGCGCTCTTAGTGCAATGTTACCCTGGGTTTGTATCTCTTTAAGAAGCCCGGAGACAATCCCTGTCACTCCCTCGATATCCATCTTCCCACGTTCAAGAAGTTCGTTGAAGTTGGCTTCAAATGTATCGTCACTGCTGTAAAATATTTTCATTGTTTTGCCTTTTAAGGGGTCAGGTGATTCATAATTTATTGCTACGCAACAAATTACAAATCACCAGCCCCCAATACCTGTATTTATAAAAGATTTCTGAAAGAAATCATACCAAAACTATTCACTCTTCACTATTAACCATTCACTGTTATAAGCGGAAATTTCCGCTTATAACGCAAGAGCATACTCTCATTTCCCAACAGACCGCCTTGATGGATGTATAGTAACGGCTTACACAAAAGCTCTCTATGCGCAAGCAACGTACGCCATCCCAAAGGATCATAAAGCAGGTCAAAGACTACGCCCGTTTGTTGTTGTAATTTTAGCCAAATTTCGTAATTTTCTCGATAAAGTTTCCCAAAATGGTGTTTTTTGGGTAATGAAAGTATCGTTGGATGGTAGTTCTCATCGGCTTCAAGCATATAAAACTGTTTGTTCAAATAGTCACTCCCTCCAACACATGCACACGTATACACTGTAGGGTGTTGTCCCCCGACAACATCTTCATCGCATAATGTCTTTTGTAAATATAAAGCCGTCGTACCTGTACCTGATGGTAGAAAGATATTGAGTTCTTCAATACTATGGTCTTTCTGCCATTCTATAATCTCTTTCGCCAAAAGTCTGATACCATATTCTGCCTCCTTTTGCCGCCCACCCTCCTCTATGAATAGAACATTTTCACTCTTCACTCTTAACTCTTCACTCTTCACTTTGAAAACAGTATTGTTTTCAATCGCCGCTTTATAATTACCGTTCGGATTTGCTTTCAGATAATCGGCAATATGGTCGACATAGTATTCAAAATTCCACCCTTTCATTTTTGCCAGTACGGAGAGGGAATACATTGCGTTGGACTGCGCCGAGCCATAGGAAACAAGTGTATCAACATGTGGAAAATCATGGGTAAGAAAGTAGTGGAACTTACGGGCTTTGTTCCCGGAAAAATCGGAATGAATCAAGTCATCACGTTTGAGATAGAATGTATGGTTTTCGAAGGAAAATGTTTGGATAGGAGAAGGAAGATTGAGAGACGGGGAGCCCGTCTCTTCTGAACGCTGAACGCTACGCACTGAACGCTTTAGTTCCGTCCAATACAGTTGAGATCTTCGTAAGCCTGCTCAAGGCGCTTGACCATAGACTCTTCGCCCGCACGGAGCCACTTGCGCGGATCGTAATAGCTTTTATTCGGTTTATCCTCACCTTCAGGGTTACCGATCTGCCCCTGCAGATAGTCTTGGTATTTTGCTACATAACCGCGAACACCGTCCCAGAATGCCCACTGGGTATCAGTATCGATATTCATTTTAATTACGCCGTAGCTGATTGCTTCGCGAATATCTTTAAGTTCACTTCCTGATCCGCCATGAAAGACAAAGTTGACAGGTTTTGGTTCGGTGTTGAACTTCTCTTCAATATACTTTTGGGAATTGTCAAGAATTTCCGGACGTAAAATAACATTACCCGGTTTGTAAACACCGTGGACATTTCCAAAAGAGGCGGCAACAGTAAACTTATCGGAGACTTTCATCAACTCTTCATACGCATAGGCTACCTCTTCAGGCTGTGTATAGAGAAGCTTATTATCCACTTCGGTATTGTCGACCCCATCCTCTTCACCGCCGGTGATACCAAGCTCTATTTCCAGTGTCATTCCCATCTTGCTCATACGCTCAAGATAGCGTTTACAGGTTTCAATGTTCTCCTCTATCGGCTCTTCGGAAAGGTCGATCATATGGGAAGAGAAGAGCGGTTTTCCCGTCTTTTCAAAGTGTGCTTCACTCGCATCGAGCAACGCATCGATCCATGGCAGAAGCTTACGTGCCGCATGGTCAGTGTGAAGTACCACGGGAACTCCATACGCCTCTGCCAGGGTGTGGACATGCTGTGCACCCGAAATGGCACCCAGAACTGCCCCTGTTTTGGCGTCGATACCCTTGCCGGCATAGTATGCTGCACCGCCGTTACTAAACTGAACGATCACCGGAGAATTGACTTTTTTCGCTGCTTCCATCACGGCATTGACTGAAGAGGTACTGACTACATTAACCGCCGGAATAGCAAACTCATTCGCTTTTGCAATCGCAAAAAGTGTTTGCAGATCATCACCGGTTACCACACCTGCCGATATGGCATCCATCACTTTTGTTGACATCGTTATACGTTCCTTTATTTCTGTTTGGTTTATTTAAGTTTGATGCTTGCATGCTTCATCAAGTCACTTACCAGCTTCTCTTTGGCAAGTTCCAGTTTCAATGCCGGAGCGAGCTTTTCAAAGGGTGGCAGTTTCTTTTTCGATTTTGCAAGACGCTTTTTAATCTTCGCATAACGCTTCTTGACCGCATCATCACTCACCGATACGTGGGCAAGCTGTTTTTGCATCCAGTAGTTGGCCAGTGCATTCTCTTTTTGTACTTTACTCAACTGATTATTGGCTGCAAGTGCAATCATCTGTCTCGGTGCAACCATCTCAAGTACACGTGCTTTATCCTGGGGAGGCAATGTCGCCCAGGTAGCTTTTCCTTTAGTCATAATCTGCAGTGCTTTGTTTACATCATCCACACCGATTGCCATCATACCGGCATATCCGGCAACCGTATCTGAATTTGGCTCAACACGGATCTGTACGCCACGCATCAAATCTTTCACAATCTTCTGCTCGGTAATCTGCATTTTAATACGGTCTTTTATTTTTTCAAGGGGAGGAACCTGGGCAAGTGCACTCTGAGCTTTTGCCTGTGCTTTGATCTTTTCGTATGCCTGGGCAATTGCTTCATCACTGACATTGAGATCAGCTGCTTTTTTCTGCATCCATAAACGGGAAAGTACTGCGTTTATCTCTTCTTTGGAGAGGCTTTTTTTTGCTTCATTCGCCAAAACAAGGGGTAGCGACATTTCCTTAATGAGTGCGAGGCGCTGTTTGTTTGGCAGCAGATCAAAATCTTTCACCTTGCCTTTGGTACGTTCGGAAAGATAGGCATCTGCCTCTTTTTTAAGGATTTTTTTTCCATTGACTGTAGCAACAACGGCCTTGGCCGACCGGCTGACAGGCTTGGCAGGTCTTCCGGCTCCCATTCCAAGTCCGTTGAGATTCACCATTCCGGGCATATCATCCTTCTCATGAAGCATGCCGCTCAATCTGTCTTTCAAATGGTCAGCCATTACCGGTGACATACCAAGCAGACAGACAACGCCAAGCGCTATAACCGATCGTTTCATTTTTCCTCCCCCTCCAAGACTCTAATTATTTGGTTGCGCTTGCGTCTTTTTCCATATCGACAATTTTTGCTTTGCTTCGCAGCTCTTTTGCCATTTCCGCAATTTTCTTTGCAAATTCCTGCTGCTTGAGTGATGCAATAATTCTGCTTTTAACAGCTTCATAAGGAACTGTTTTGGGAGCTTCTTTGCTTTCAAGATAGATTACATGGTATCCAAACTGAGTCTTTACCGCTTTAGTTGTAATTTCACCCGGTTTAAGTGACCAGACCGCTTTTGAGAATGCAGGAACCATCTGTCCCTTTTTGAACTTACCGAGATCTCCGCCTTTAGATGCTGAAGGTCCGGTAGATTTTGCCTTAGCCAGTTCAATAAACTTCGCCTTCAGCTTGTCACCTTTAAGGCCTTTGAGCTGCTTGATAATATCGTTGGCAGTCTTTTCATCTTTGACAAGAATATGTCGGGCATGTACAAGCTCTGGCATTTTGAATTTATCTTTATTTTTATCATAAAATGCTTTTGCTTCACTGTCACTGACAACAGCATTGTCCATCTGCTTCTTCATCCACATATTTACTGCAAGTTCGTTACCGATTTTCTCCATGTTACGCTTGAATTCGGGTGTCTTGTCGATCCCCTCTTTTTTCGCTACGTCGGCAAAAAGCGCTTTTTCAACCAGCGTCTTCTTAACCAGTGCTTTTTGCTGAGGAGTCAACTGCTCGTAGTGTGCATTTGGGGATGTTGCACTTACAAATGCCTCGGCATCTTTTTTGGTAATATTGTGTCCGTTAACGGTCACCAGAATGTCCGAAGCAACAACGGATGTTGCCATAACCGCAACTGCGATTAGTGAAGTTTTTGCAAGTTTTAACATGTACTCTTGTCCTTTTGAGTTGAAAATTATAAGTGGGGTTAGTATATCTGTTATAGTTAAACAATTCATTAACAATTACGCGTTATGCTAAGATTTTTTAAGGAGTTGAGTCACCATGGCTAAAAAGGTAAAAAAAGCAACAAAAAAAGAGATCGAAGAGATTAAAAAACTGTTTCTGGAACACTATCCGGATTCAGTGACTGAGCTAAACTACCATAATATTTATGAATTGCTTGTTGCCGTCATGCTCTCTGCCCAGTGTACCGACAAACGTGTAAACATCATTACACCGGCTCTGTTTGAACGCTACCCAGACCCTGTTTCTCTGGCAAATGCAGACCTTGACGAAGTAAAATCTTACATTAATACCTGTTCCTTTTTCAATAATAAGGCCAAGAACCTCATCAAAATGGCACAGAGTGTTGTCGAAAATTATGGTGGAGAGATACCGCTTGAACGTGATGAGCTTGTCAAGCTGGCAGGTGTGGGACAGAAGACTGCCAATGTAGTGATGATTGAATATACCGGTGCAAATCTCATGGCAGTCGATACCCATGTCTACCGTGTCGCACACCGCCTTGGACTCTGTGATGCTCCCACGGCCATCAAATGTGAAGAGGAACTGACGAAAAAGTTCAAAACCGACCTCCACCGCCTCCATCAGGCGATGGTACTCTTTGGACGTTACCGCTGCAAAGCAGTCAAACCCGAATGTGACGACTGTTTCATGAAACCCTACTGCAAAACAACAGAGAGCTTCAAAGTCTAACTTTCACTGTGTGATCTCCGGTGGTAGCGTTCAACTACTTCGGGATCATGGTGCAGATTGATCTTGGCATCATGCTTACCGCTGTAATCGATTGAAGAAAGTACAAAGCGGATCGACTCGAGCCTTGCACTCTTTTTATCGTTGCTGTCGACAATGATCCATGGCGCGAATCCGGTATGGGTACGGCTGAACATTTCCTCTTTGTAGTAGGTAACCTTGTCCCACATCTCCTGAGCCTTTTCATCAACCGGACTGAGCTTCCAGCGTTTGAGCGGATTTGTTTTACGCTCTTCAAAACGCTTATGCTGCGTCTCTTTTTTGATGGAAAACCAAAATTTTATCAGGATAATGCCATCATCTACAAGCGCATGTTCGATCTCCGGCACTTCTTTCATAAACTTCTCATACTGCTCCGGCGTACAGAAGTCAAAGACCGGTTCAACAATGGCACGGTTGTACCAACTTCTATCAAAAAAGGTGATCTCTCCTGGATTGGGAAGATGCTGGAAATAGCGCTGAAAATAGAACTGCCCCGTTTCGACCTCTGTTGGTTTCTGCAGTGCAACAACCCGGAACTTCCGAGGATTGAGATATTGGGTAAAACGTTTGATCGCACCACCCTTTCCTGCCGCATCCCGCCCTTCAAAGATGATCATGACCCGTTTGTTGTTCTCGAATACCCAGTTTTGCAGTTTAATCAATTCGACTTGTAATGCTTTGAGCTCTTCTTCATATTTTACATTTCGGATGATCTTCGCCATCTTCTTTTTCGTCATCAGCTGAGAAAGCCCCTCTTTGGTTTTAAGCAAATGAAGGTTTTTTTCAAGTGCTTTCACTGCTTTGAGTATCTCTTTATCATCTGCCACTCTCTTTTTGATATATTCGACATCTTCGAACAGGGTCATTTAGGCTCCTTGGAAATTAAGTATATATTTCTATTTTACTCCTCTTTCTCTTAAGTAATTTTGATGAAAACAATCATTTATACTGATTCTATCACACGGTTGAGCACATCAAATGTCTTCTTTACTGAATCAAGCTTCACCATTTCCCGTGTCGAGTGAGGATAGCGGATGGTCGGACCAATGGAAGCAAACTTCATCTGCGGGTATTTCTGGGCGATCACACCACACTCAAGCCCTGCGTGGATCGCCATAAACTTGCTTTGGCCGAACACTTTACGCATCTTGGTATCGACCAGTTTGGTAAAGTCAGTCACGTCAGGCTTCCAGGCGGGGTATTTATCTTCAACTTTCGTGGAAAAGCCGTACTGTTCAAACAGTGTAACCGTCTCTTGGGTCAGTGTGTCAAGCGCCTCCATATCCATCGCCCTGGCACTCGTTTCTATGCGTAATCCGCCCTTTTCATCTGCGGTGATGATGGCAAGGTTGATACTGGTATGCGGAATGCCAAGCTCCTCGTTCATCTCATGCACACCGTGTTTGAAAGCATTGATGAGTTCGATAACCTTTGCTCCCTCTTTGAGAATCTCGGGAGATTCATTCAAGACACGTACTGTTACATCTCCTTTGGCTGTCAACGGCGTTTCACTTCTAACGATGGCTACCGCATTGGCAGGAATAGCATTACGCCGCTCACCGGCATAGAGGCTTGCAAGCTGTGTCACTCCTGCCTCTTTGAGGTAGCTGCCAAGCACTTTTATGGCAGAGGGAATACCTTTGTCAATATCTACCCCCGAATGTCCACCCGGCAGTCCGTTTACAGCAACCTCATAGCAGGTGCCGCTTCCCTCAACGTAGTCATCTTGTTTGAACGCCGTAATATCTGCGCCTCCGGCACATCCGATGTACACTTCTGCCTCATCTTCGCTGTCAAGATTGAGCATATACTCCGCTTTGAGCTCAAATGCCAGTGCATTAGCGCCGATAAGCCCTATCTCCTCATCGGAGGTAAAGAGAAACTCCAACACCTTCCCCTCCTCCATCAGCTGCATCATCATCGCCACCGCCATACCGTTGTCCGCTCCCAAAGAGGCATCTTTAGCTCTCATCCACCCCTCTTCAACATAGGTTTCTATCTGCGGTGCCCTGCCCATGCAGACCATATCATAGTGTGCCTGCAGACAAAGTCGGGGTGTTCCTTTGTAAGCGTAGATATTCTTCGCCTCATCCACCTCCACCTCATACCCTCTCTCCTTTACAAACGCTACCAAAAAGTCACACAGCCCATCAGCCTCTTTCGAACAATGCGGTATCTTTGCAATCGTTTCAAAATACTCAATAATTTTTGACATTTTTTATCCTTGTTAGCATCTTCTCTTGTTTTTGTGTCACTTTTGCACCTTTTGTGCAGGTGTGTATGCGCCCATATTTGCGAAGCAAGGCGCATAAAGCACCGTCCGCACAATTGCAAAAGTGACGATTTTTGCCTACTTTTTCTAAAAAAGTAGGAAGAAAACATAGATTTACTATAAAAGCTTGTTTAATCAAAAGAAGTATAATACAATCACATAAAAATCAGGAACCAAATATGTGCCTCATCATCACCATCCTCTTCCTCGTCATGGGTATCCAAAACCTCATAGAGGGCTACTACAATATGGCAGCCTTGCAGCTTATCATTGCAGCCGGCTTTGCCTTTATGCTCTGGCGGAACATTCAAATGACCCGGTGCGAACGCACAGGCAACTGCAGCGGATGCACCTTGCCAAAGTGGCTCACAAAATGGTTTCAGAAAAGTGATAGTTGATGGTGAAAGTATAGAATATGTTAGACTAATGTGATTTAGAATAATCTGTTTTTTGTATGGATGGATCCAACCGTTTTATCAGTGCATGCTCTTTTTCTATGCACTCTTGCAAACTTTCCGAAGGGGCAAACTTACATATGTTTATGCAATACTCCCTTTCACTGTTTTTTTCTTCAAAAATGTATTTCAATGTCGTATAGATACCTACAAAAAAAGAGATTGTAAAGAAAACTGTTACTGCAAACCAAAAAATAAAATAGAGTCTGCTTTTGACTTTTTTCAAAAAGCATACTGTTCTTGTCGGGGTTGCAGGATAAATGATTGTATTTTCTTTTTTTAGTGTTTCCCGTTCTTCACTTGAAAAATGTGACTCAATATATGTTTTAACGGAAGTCGGCAACATTTCATAGGAAGTTCTTGCAAAATTGAGTGGAAATCTTGACATAAATTCATGGAGATGCACGCTATTGTTTCGTTCTAAAAATACATAGATTGCATCTTTGTATTTTCCGTCAATCTCCGCACCTCCGGCAAAAAGATACTTACCGGCTTCGTAATAGTCTTTTAGATCGTATAAGAGTTTACCATAGGCAATATATTCATCCGGCTGATATATTTGGGCTATGTGTCCCCGTAAAATCTCTTTGGCTCTCCAAATATTGCCTTTTTTAAGTTCCCACTCCCACTTTTGCATACAAGGATACCTCTTTCGTTATGCATACAAAAACGTAAACCGATCTACCATCTCACCACCTACTTCTACTTTTTCCACGAACATTTCATAGGGTCGTACCCATACCCCGTAGTCACCATACAGCGCACGATACACCACCATCGGCTCTTCGGTCTCTGAGTGGCGTGCTACCATCAGTACTTCATACTCATTACCTTTGTAGTGTCTGTAGATCCCTTTTTGGATTTCCATCATTATCTCTGCTTTTTGATGCTATTCTACCAAAGTTTTACAAAGGTATTGTCAAGGAGGACAACCAACCTATGCCATAACTATAAAGCAATATCATATTACTGAAACTGTTTCAAAACAAACGCTGTAAGATAAAGCAAAACAATAAATCCTACCGTCCAGATCAATGCCTGCCTGACATTCATGGAGGGGTTGTGCGTCCCGCAGTAGGGGCAGCGGCGTATCCCTTTTTCCACTTCGTGTTTGCAGTAACGGCAGGGAACCTTTTTCTTCTCCATCACATCACCCTACACAGCATAGTATGTCGCTTTTGGATGGTGAACGACCAGTGCGGTGGTGCTCTGTTCAGGGTGAATTTGGAACGTTTCACTCAGTTCGATGCCAAACTCTTCAGGTTTGAGCAGGTCAAAGATAATACGGCTTTGCTCCAGATCCGGACAGGCAGGATAGCCAAAGGAGTAACGCGCTCCGGGATAGCGGTTCATCCGCACATCACGCAGGTTTGGTTTTTCATCTTTGCCCAGTCTGTCAAGGTCGATACGGATCTGCTTGTGTGCCACCTCTGCCAGGGCTTCGGCCAGCTCAACCGAGAAACCGTGCACCATATTGTACTCGAGGTACTTTCCGGCATCGTAGAGCTCTTTTTCATAGGCTGAGAACTTCGAACCGGCACTCACACAGGTAATCCCCAGCACGTCGTGCCGCTCATGTCTGAAGAAATCACTGAGTGCACGGTAGGGCTTTCTGCGCTGTCTTGGAAAACTGAACGCATACTCCGCACGGCCTACAACTTCTTTGAAAGGCTCACGATTGGCATTGGCATCCACATTCCACCCTTCCACTTCAGGGAAAACAAGCAGTTCCTGATCGTTGCTTCGTACCGGATAGTAACCGTAGATGATCGTCGGCTCAAAAAGATCTTTTTCAATGAATTCGCGTTTGAGACGTTCATAGGCAGGGTAAACCTTCTCTTCGAGCATCTTTTCATACTCGGCTTTGTCCATTTTGCCTTTTTTGTAGCCCCAGTGCATCTTGATGACCGTCTTTTTATTGACCCATTCAAAGACCGTATCAAGATCAAGATCGGCTTTCTGCAACACACGGCGTCCCCAGAACGGCGGTGTAGGGATGTCGACAGGTTCAGGCAGCTTAATCTCTTCAAACGGCGGAATGACCACCTCTTTTTTCTCTTTCTTTTGAGTGCGTTCAACCATGTCGCCTGCCAGTCTTGTCTCAAGCACCGCATCAGGATTGGTTTTAATCTCCTCATTGTACTTCTCAATACGGCTCATCGCCACTACCCCGTCAAAGGCATCACGGCAATAAAAAATAGGCCCTTTGTATATTGGCCGGCAGAAGTCGTCTACAAAGGAACGTGTCAGTGCCGCACCGCCAAGAAGTACCGGAATAGTCAGTCCCATTTCGGCCATTGTCTCAAGGTTGTCCTTCATAACAGCGGTAGATTTGACCAGCAGCCCGCTCATACCGATGGCTTGAATCTCTTTCTCTTTCATCACATCAAGATAGGTTTCAAGCTCGGTTTTGATACCTACATTGATGACTTTGTAGCCATTGTTGCTGAGAATGATGTCAACCAGGTTTTTGCCTACATCATGTACATCCCC
The DNA here is from genome assembly GCA_015493425.1 of Sulfurovum sp. Taxonomy (GTDB): domain Bacteria; phylum Campylobacterota; class Campylobacteria; order Campylobacterales; family Sulfurovaceae; genus Sulfurovum. The sequence continues at coordinate 3,366 of WGDG01000272.1, read as the reverse complement.
TTTGACTGTTCCGATCACCAGTGTGGTATCCGTCTCCTTCTCCTGTTTGGTCAGGTAGGGGTTGAGGTAGTCGACGGTTGCTTTCATCGTCTCCGCACTCTGAAGAACAAAGGGCAGCTGCATCTGCCCGCTTCCAAAGAGCTCACCGACCACTTTCATCGCATCAATAAGAATTTCGTTCACAATACGGTCAGGGTGTATCTCTTTACGTGCCTCTTCAACCAGGGGGATCATCCGCTCCTTGTCACCGTCCATCAGAAGCCGTGCGATCTTCTCCTCGGTGTTCATCGCATCGTACGCTTCATCGTTGGCTTCGGTGTCGACTACTTTGTCTGAAAAGTGTTCAATGAATTTGAAAAGAGATTGATCATCAGGATGGAAAAGCAGCTCTTCACACACCTCGATGTCTTCCTTACTCATCTTGCTCAGAGGAATAATATGCTTGACATTGATAATGACCGAAGTCAGCCCCGCTTCGATACAGTGGTGTAAAAAGACGGAATTGAGGTACATACGGGCATTTTTGTCCAGACCAAACGAGATGTTGCTAAGCCCCAGTGTCGAACCCACTTCAGGGTGGCGCTTGTGCAGTTCCCGTATCGCTTCGAGGGTATGAATAGCCGCATCTCGGTACTCTTCGTCGCCCGAACCCACCGTAAAGGTCAGCACATCGAAAATGAGGTTGTGCGGTGCGATACCGTGACGGTTGACACACAGATCATAAAGCCGTTCGGCAACAGCTATCTTCTCCTCTTTTGTCTTTGCCATCCCTTTCTCATCAATGGTCAGACAGACCAGCGCTGTACCGTATTTCTTCGCCAGGCCACAAATGGCATCGAGCTTTGCTTCACCGTCTTCAAGGTTGACCGAGTTGATAATGGGTTTACCACCGATACACTTGAGCCCCTCCTCCATCGTATTGACTCGGGTCGCATCGGGCATCAGCGGCAGTGGAATCTTCTGGTTGTAAAGCTCCATCACCGCACGCATGTCTTTCGCACCGTCACGGCCTGCAAACTCGACATTGACATCCAGACAGTGTGCACCGTCACGTACCTGTGCCTGCCCAACCGTCAGTGTTCCTTCGTAGTCACCGGCCAAAATCAGTTCACGAAAGGCTTTGGAACCCGTTGCGTTGCTGCGTTCTCCAATAAGCAGCGGTGCCGGTTCCTGAAAGAGGTCGACCGTATTGAAAAGTGAAGCAATGCTTGGCTTGATGGAACCTGATGGTGCTTTTGGCTTGAGCGTCCCTACCGCTTTCTTAAGTGCCTGAATATGCTGAGGCGTTGTACCGCAGCAGCCCCCAAGGAAACTCACACCGTCAAATTCGGTAAATTCAAGCTGCTTGGCGGTAAACTCGTCCGGTCCCATCGGATAGTAGGTATACCCCCCGCGGTTTTGGGGCAGTCCGGCATTGGCATGGATAGAAAGCGGAATATTACACAGTTCACTAAATACTTTAAGGTGTTTTTTCGCCTGTTCAGGCCCGGTACCACAGTTGAGCCCCAGTGAGAGAATGTCAAAAGGTTCCATAATAGTTACAATCGTTGCAGCATCGGTACCGATAAGCATCGAACCGCTTAGCTCTATGGTAACGGAGACCATGATGGGCAGGTCGGTACCTTTGGCAGCATTGGCATCCTGGCAGGCATGGAGTGCGGCTTTGATCTGCAGCGGATCCTGACAGGTCTCCAGCAAAAAGATGTCGCAACCGCCATCGATAAGCCCTTCTGCAACAACTTTATAACCTGCATACATCTCATCGTAGTGAATGTGCCCCAAAGAAGGCAGTTTGGTGCCAGGCCCTATAGAACCCAGTACAAAACGCGGCTGCTCCGGGGTGCTGTACTCTTTGCAAATTTGTTTGACAAGCTCTGCGCCTTTTTTAGAGAGTTCGTATGCACGGTCAGCAAGATCGTACTCATCCAGTACCCACGGCATCGTACCGAACGTATTGGTTTTAATCAGATCCGCACCAGCCATTGCATAGCGCTTGTGGATACGGCCGATCAGTTCGGGTGCGGTGTCGTTGAGCAGTTCGTTACATCCCTCCTGGTCACGCCCTTTATGATCGATCCACGCCTCTTTGGGCACTTCGAGATCCTGGATCTGTGTTCCCATAGCACCGTCGATGACAAGTATACGCTCTTCAATGAGCCGATTGATCGTTTCTTTGACAGACACGGTTTTCCTTTTGTATCGTATGTTCTGCATACGGAATAATATGCAATTGTATCAAAGTATGGTTAAATCCCATTACGCACTTATTTGTTATTATCTTGTGGTATTATCAAGAGAAAAATGCTATAATTATTCATCATTCTGAAAAAGCCAAACCTGCTGAGAGGCAGGGACGGAAAGCCATGGGTCCCATGAGGATCGCCAGGTTGCCATCCTACACTGCTTTCCTTCTTGCCTTTTTCTTCAATTACCTACTCAGAAGGATAAAACAATGGGACGAACCATTAAAAACATTATCACCGGAAAAGAGATCACCAAACCGGATCCGGTTGATGAAGAGGTACCCTTTGACGGCGGTGTAATGATTACAGAGACCGATACTGCCGGTATTATCACCTATGCCAACCGTAAATTTCGTGACATGACAGGTTACAGTAAAGAGGAGCTTATCGGTTCACCCCACAACATCAACAGACATCCCGATATGCCAAAAGCTGCCTTCAAACAGATGTGGGAGACAATCAAAGATGGCAACTACTGGGAAGGCTATGTCAAAAACATGCGTGCAGACGGCAAGTACTATCTGGTAATTGTCTGGATCAAGCCCAAACTTGATGAAGAGGGGAAAATTGTCGGTTATATTGCCGGGCGTAAAATACCCGACCCTGATTCCATGCAGGCTGCACTGAAGCAGTACAGATCAATGAAAGCGCAGGAGGAGAAGTAGTCTTCTCCTTTACATAGATGCTTTTGCTTTTTGCAGGGCTTCAATGACTGCATCGATATTCGCTTTGGGAATATGTACTTTCCAGTCCGGTTCTTCCGCATTCGCCTGAAGTGCAATCCCGATGCTTGCAACACTTTCACTTCCTGCGCCGTAAGGCTCTTCAATTGTTGTCACTGTGATCTTCCCGTCTTTGGTTCCGCTGAGGTTCAACTCGGCAATTTCTGTCACTTTTCCACTCATAATTCGCTCCTTTTTACAATCAATTTTTGGAATAACTGATTATAGACGTAAAAGGTTAACGGTTCTTAACAATCCGCATCAGAGCCGCCTGCATTTTTCGCCAAAGCTTAATCTCTATCGCGGGGAACCCGGCATACGTCTTGCCGCCTTCAAGCGATTTGGTCACACCGCCCTTACCGGCAATCGTAGCGAAATCCCCAACTTCAAGGTGTCCTGCC
>WGDG01000271.1 GCA_015493425.1 Sulfurovum sp. | reverse complement strand
CAGACGACACCTGCGTGTCGTTTATAGGTTCGAAACCGCAAAGACTGGATCCACCCTGGTTCAACGGCACTTATTACCTATATAAATCAATCAAAAACAACTAACAAAGGACTCTTATGAAACAAATGACTATATTGGAAAAATACCCTGTATTTACACTCGAAATCCAAAAAAGTGAAACATCATATCAAACCATTGATGCAATCTTTGCCTACCTGAAAACGCAAATAGAGGCACATCCTGTTGCAACCTATATTGGCGAGTTTGACCACTATGCACATACCATGTCGCTGAGTGACGGCAAAGTGGCCGAAGGAATCCTTGCGGCAAAAAATATAATTTGCTGTTTTGGGAAAGTGTTGCCTAAACCGGAGGTTCTTGCTGTGCGTCCACGCTCTATTGGTGTTGCAGAGTATAAGGATCGCTTTGTGATCAGTTTTATGGAAGCTCCCAACCCGGATGCCAATAAAGCAATGGAAAGTTGGGTCAAAGGACTGATTTAAAACAACAATGTTACATAAAGTAGCATAAATACACAGAAGCACGGGATCGCCGTACTTTTGAGCGTGTGAAATGAGATGTCTATTCATGAGAACGTGTCATAAATGCACGGATTTTTTTAAATTAAGAGTAATTTTATCCTAATTAAGTCATACTACGACTATCAAACTTAAATAAAAGGATATTAAATGGCAACAGTAACATTTAAAAACGACACAGTATGTAACCTCGCAGGTAATGAAGTAAACGTTGGAGATACAGCTCCGGTAGTAACAGTAGTAAACTCCAACCCAATGCTCCAGGACGAGCAGGTAGGCGGAGAAGGTAAAGTGCAGCTGGTTATCGCTGTTCCTTCACTCGATACAGGTGTATGTGACGCTGAGACAAGAAGATTCAACCAGGAAGCGGCTGATCTTGAGGGTGTAGAAGTGATCACAGTATCCATGGATCTTCCGTTCGCAGCAGCAAGATGGTGTGGTGCAGCAGGCATTGAAAACATCAAAGTATGTTCTGACTTCAGAAACAAAGATTTCGGTAACGCATACGGCGTACTGCTTGCTGACGGACCACTTGCAGGTGTGCTTGCACGTGTGATCTTTGTTATCGGTAAAGACGGTAAAGTAACTTACAAGCAGGTTGTTCCTGAAATTACAGAAGAGCCAAACTACGAAGAGGCGATCGAAGCTGCAAAAGCTGCTGCCAACGCGTAACTTTTCTTCAGACCTTCGGGTCTGAAACCGTATTTATTATTTCCTCCTTCTTTCTTACGACTCCCTAATTGTAATTTTGTTACAATCACTTCATGTATATATCACGTTTTATACCTATTATTCTACTCGCCGTACCATTTTTTTTCAGCGGTTGCCAGCCTGAGGTTAAAAATAACCAGTATACGCTTGATGAGTGTAAAAAAGAGCTGCTTGAGGCGGAAGATTTCGATGAAAGTGCCAAAATAGACCATATTGTCGTTATTAAAAAAGAGCGCAAGATGTATCTCTATCGCAACGGCAAAGTCCAGGCAACCTTTCCTGTCTCTTTGGGAAAGAATCCGATAGGACAGAAACAGCAAAAAGGCGACTACCGTACACCGGAAGGGACATTCTGGATCCACAGAAAGCTTTGTTCTCCAAAATACTATCGTTCCCTGTGTATCTCCTATCCTCGTCCGCAGGATATTGCATCGGCAAAACGCCGTGGTGTAGATCCGGGTGGAAGTATTACCATTCATGCCCAGCCTACATGGAATGCAGACGGTCACGGCGACAACTATACCTTGGCGCATAATTGGACACAGGGGTGCGTGGCTGTGACGAACAGTGCCATGAAGAAGCTCTGGTATGCGGTACGTGAAGGTGTCCCTGTGACAATAAAATAGCAAAGGAGTATCGTATCGGGCGTTATACACAAAAGCAGATTGAAAAGTTTAACAGACAGAAGTATATTGGGGAACTGGAAAAGATCGGAAAGAATCTTTTTCGTATGTTGCGTGACGAGAAGGTCTCTTCTCAAGATTTTACGGTAAAATTTGAACAGCTCAAGCAGAAGTTTGACGAGCGTGAGGCAGTGCAGCTTGATTCAGAGTATCATCGGCAGATGAAACAGTATATCGAGCGGCTCTATGAAGAGACCTGCAACAACCATGCCTTTGACAATGTGCGAATGGATGAAATGCGTGAAGCGGAAATGAGTAACCTTAATCGGCTTCAGAAACTTAAAAATGCAAGCAGCTACAAAAAAGAGAAGCATAAAGCCAAAGGGCAGAATGAAGATTGGGGTTAACCCAAAAAAGGAGCAAGAATGAAACTGAAGATACTATTGGCCGTCATGGCTGCGGGAATGCTGTTTATGTTAGGAGGGTGCGGTAAGCCGACCTATACGGGAAAAGCAGATAAGACACCGTATGAGACGCGACAGTGTAATCGGGAATTGGCCAAAGGTGCCGAAATTGATCCGAGTATGATCATCGACAGGCTTGAAGCATTTAAGTCTAAACGTATGATGTATGGGTACCGCAACGGAAAAAAAGTATTTGAGTCGCGCATGTCGCTTGGAAAGAATGGTGACAAGGGAACAAAAATGAAAGCGGGTGACTACCGTACACCGGAAGGACACTATACGATCGTACGAAAAAAGTGTGACCCCAGACTCTACCGTTCTTTGATGATCTCGTACCCGAACAAGGAAGATATGGCACGTTGTAAAGCCAAAGGATTCTGTCCTGGGGGCTACATTACGATTCATGGCCAGCCAAAGTGGAATGCAGATGGCAGAGGTGATGCCTATACACTTGCACATGACTGGACTGAGGGGTGTATGGCCGTGCCGAATAAGAAGATGCTGCAGCTTTGGAAAGGTGTACGAAATGGTACACCGATTACAATACATCCATAATTATTATAGTTAGAGAATAAATTTAGCTATATTTGAGATAAACTATATTATGATATTGAATAATATTGGACAAACGAGGAGAATTTTATGAAAAAGAAGATGGTAAGTTTCGGTATTTTACTGACAGCATCCCTGTTAATGGCAGGCGGTAACTTGAACCCGGCAATGCCTGCGGTTGCAGACATTGGGAAGCCATGTAAAACACATACTTTTTATGTGGATCCAGATACCAAACTGATGTGGCAGGACGCCCCGTATACCGATGCTGAGGATGGTGCTTATGCCCGTGAACACTCCGTAGGAAAAGTAGGTACATGGCGTCACGCTGTTGACTATTGCCGCCGTCTGGATTATGCCGGCTATACTGACTGGAGACTGCCGACTGTTGATGAGCTTCAGGCGGTGCATCATATTGAGGGGCAGGTTTTTGCAAACTTCAGAGACAAAGATTTCTGGACGTCTACCCCAACGACAGAAGGTAAATACTATGTTGTTTACCCGGCAGATGCATACAAGTACAAGAGAAGTCCCCGTGAGTCAAACTATATTCGTTGTGTCCGATGTGCATCTGACTATAGTGTATTTGGCAATGAAGGTTATCAGAAAAAGAAATCTGTATCCGAAGAAAATATTGTAGAAAGTTATAAATAAATAGAGACCATCTTTTTTCCTGACAGAAAGAGATGGTGCCGCGTTATAATACCTTTATTTCTTCTTGAAGTATGATGTTGAAGTCTGCTTGTACTCTGTCTTTAGCAAGAGAGAGCAGTAAAGCAGCTTCGTGAAACGTACCGCCTCCAAGATTGACTAAAAAGTTGGCATGGATATCACTCCAGGCCATTCCCCCTTTCCTGTATCCTTTCAAGCCAACTGCTTCAATCAGACGTCCTGCATAGTCTCCTTCCGGATTCTTGAATGCCGACCCTGCACTTGGGTGGGGCGGCTGATTATTTCGCATGGCAAGTAGCTCCTGATGCAGCGACATATCATAAGTGTCGGTAATTTTAAAGCGTGCTGCAGTAGCGATTCCCGGAAGGTTTGCATACCGGTAACCGTACTCGATTTCCTCCTTTGGAATCCATTTCCCTCCAATCTCGATACTGTGCAGTATATTAAAGATTTCATAGCTTTTGACGCCCGCATTCATTGCAAGCATTCCGCCAAGTGTTCCCGGCAGTTTGGCGCAGAATTCGAAACCGCCGATATCGTGTTTTTTTGCGTAAGAGACAATACGTCCAGTCGGCATCGCAGCACCGATCTCGAGAAGGGTAGTGTCATGTTGTTGAAGGTAGGCAAAGTCTTTTCCAAGCATCATCAGTGGTGGTGGTGTTGGAGAGACAAGCAGGTTGTTTGCTGCACCGATGAGGTAGCGGTCGTTGGGTATAGCGTCGCCTTTTTCAAGGATGAGTACATCCTCCGGTTGGCCCACTTTAATGCTGGAGAACTTGGAGAAATCGATGGTTTTAAAAAACAAGGGGTTCCCCTTGTTTTTTAATGAGGAATGAGGAATGAGGAATGAGGAATTTGGGTATGCGTTGTTGTACAACGTTTTTATTAAACATGCGAAAAGCTATGCTATTTAAGGTTGGCAAAAGTTTACAAAGTGTTATCATTCCTAATTCCTAATTCCTAATTCCTAATTCCTAATTCCTAATTCCTAATTCCTAATTCCTAATTCGATCGTAGGTCGCTGTATTCTCTCGGAATGAGATAATCCTCCGTTTTTATCGGGCACTCCCACATGCCGTGTTCAAAGCCTATTTCGTAGAGTTTGTCGAGTGCTTTGAGTTGCAGGGGACTGAGCTCTACAGATTCATCCGAGGCGTACATGTCCAGATATTTCGTAAGCATGGCATCGCTGATGCGTACGAGCTTTTCATTTTCCAGTTTGGTGCAGAGCTCTTCTTTGCGGTCATTGGCAACTTTGACACCGTCTATGAGGATGTTTTCGATATCAATGGCACGGTTGAGCGGCAGGCTTCGGCGGACTGCCATACCTCCAAGAGGCAGTGGTAGTCCTTCGCCTGCCAGTTCAACCCAGATGTCCCAAATCTCCTTTTCCACTTCGAGGCTTTCGTCAAAATCGAGGATCGATTCATGTATCAGGACACCTGCATCAACGGTACCGTCAATGACAGCCTGTTCGATCTCAAGAAAGTCCATATAGACGGGTCTTGCATCGGGGTAATAGAGACGAAAGAGCATGGCGTTGGTAGTGTATTTTCCCGAAAGTGCTACTTTGAAGCGTCGTTTGAGGCGTTCACCTTTACGCTTGATCAATTTTGGTCCATAACCTTCTCCAAAACTGACAGCCGGACGCAGTAGTGCATACTCATCACGAATAAGTGGATACATACCGAAACTGATGGCACTCACATCGTAGGTGCCTTTCAGTGCTTCGACATTGAGGGTTTCGATATCCAGACCAATGTT
>WGDG01000270.1 GCA_015493425.1 Sulfurovum sp. | reverse complement strand
TACTTCCCCCTCACCCTTTACCTTTGGAAGTTTCACTACCTTTTGGCAAGTATGACAGCTTGCCATACCAAGATCGATCGCTCTCATGCCAATTCCCTCTCTCTGCGTCGTTCATCGACCTTCTCCCACAGTGGCTGAGGATCGAACACTACCTGCATCGCCGCCATCACAAAAACCATCACCATAAATGCCCACAGAGACAGTCCCGGAATGATCGTTCCCATTTTTACCAGTTTCACCATGGAAACAAATACACCGACCAGAAAGACATCGAGCATTGCCCAGGGAAGCGAATGGGAAAGTACTTTGAGTGCGAACACCGTATAGGGCGGTATGATGCCATGATAGATCGGCCCGAAGAGACTCAGCATCAGCCCGATACGAATCAGCGGTACGACAACGGTCGTCATCAGTACGGCAATGCCTATGAGCCAGTCTTTCTCACCAAAAAGGTAGACGATGCTGGTCATGAAGTTCGCATGTGATGTGTTCCCCACAACATGAAAAGAGAGAAAGGGAAAGTAGTTGGTCAGTAAAAAGAGGATGGCTGCAGCAATGGAGAGTGCATACATGATCTCCACCATCCCCTTTTTCTGACGCAGCAGTGTCGTGCCGCAGCGTGGGCACTTCAACCGTCCCTCTTTACGTGTTTGGGGTACCCGCAACAGTTCGTCACACTCGTGGCAGCATAAAATTTTCTCAGTCATTCTTACACGCTATCCCTATTTGAGATGCAGTTTCTGTTTGAAGTAACTGTCTACGTCGAAGTAGATCTCACCACTCTCCTCTTTGTAGGTAAGGTTCTTTCTGCTCACCTGGGAGATGTGGTCAAAGCCCATAATCGCAAGCAGGGTACGCATACCTTTAATGAGGTTTTTGTGGTAGTTAGCAATCTCATGACCCTTTTTGACAACAAGATAGGATGCTCTTCGTTTTGGATCCTGTGTTGCCATGCCTACCGGACACTGGTGTGACCCGTAACCCGAACACAGCCGTGCCCTGATACACCCGCCACTCATCATGAAACCACGTGCAATACCTACCGCATCGGCTCCCATGGACATCGTGATGAGCACGTCATCGGGTGTCAGCAGTTTTCCGCTTGCGATGATCTTGATGTCATCACGCAGTCCGTGCTTTCGCAGGGCGGAATCGAGAATATAGAGTGCATTGTTGGTCGTAAGCCCCACCGACTCCATCATCTCAAGCGGTGCAGTAGCACTTCCGCCATCCCCGCTGTCGACACTGATAAAGTCCGGCAATGCCTGGCCAAGCTCTTTCCGAATAGCCGCCTTGGCTATTATCTGGTCGGCAGAGTTGGCATCGGAGATGACAATTTTAAGCCCCACAGGCTTTTGTGAGATATCCTGAAGCCGTCCGACAAAATCGAGCAGATGGTCAATCGTATCGGCATAGGGGAAGCGGTTTGGAGAAAAGAGATCTTTGCCCTCTTCAACCCCGCGGTAGTAGGCGATGTCGGCTGAGACTTTGCTGCCGGCGAGCTTTCCGCCCGTCTGCTTGGCTCCCTGAGCGATCTTGATCTCTGTCATACGGCAAAAGCGCATCACCTTTGTATAGCGTTCCTCATCAAAATCTCCATTTTTGTCACGTACGCCGTAAAGCCCTGAACTCATTTGAAAAATAATATCCGGCAGTGACTCAGGTATCTCTTTGGGAAACGCTTCCAGCGGTGCATCCCAATTGACACGATAGAGCATATGACTCTTTTTGTCATAGAGATAGGTGTTGCTTGTCTTTTTGTTCAAGAGGATCTTGCGGTATGCCTTGAGCGCCATTGCTCGGTTGAAGAGTTTGTCTACCACCTTGAAGGCAAATTCGGCAAACGGCGTGCTCTTGACCACTTCAAGATAACCGACATCCTCTTTGCCCGGCTCGAGTGTATAGAGGTGATTTGAGGTCAGACTCCCCTCACCGGTATTGACTGTAAAGCCCGAGAGCTTTGCACCAAGCGAAAAGGCACGCACCGCTTCGGGGCTGAGCGCACCGTCACTCATGGCCGAACGGATAATGGGGGTTTTAGCAACAAAGGGGATGGGGCGATTCTCTCCGAAAGTAACGGACATCTCTTCGGAGACTTCATCTTCGTTTTTCACATTCGCCGAGTGCTTGAGCACGAAACGCGACCCAGAAAAGGGCTGCGAGACAGAGAAAGACTGGTAGTTTGGTACATCTTTTGCCGCCTTATAGACCCACTCGACCTTGTCGCGGGACTCGTAAAAAGTCTCTTCGGCAAAGTACTGACGCAGCGGTTCACGCAGCGCTTCGAAGAAATAGCGGAAACGGCCGATAACCGGATAGTTTATCAACAGCTGATGCTTACGCTGCACATAGCGGTCATAAATGAAAAGCAGCACCAGCCCGATAAAGAGCAGCACCACTATCAGTTCTGTAAAGTTGCCAAGAAACGCCCAAATACGGTCAATCATGCACTGTTCTTATATGTCCAGCGGCGCGGGGCGGTTCATATCCAGTATTGCATACCCGATACCGTCTTTTTGTTCAATACGCATTGTTGCATCATAAGGAGGTTTGTGGTCACGCAATACATCAGCAATATCCCCCAGTACCAAACCGTAGTTTCTGCCAAGCGGCACCACCACGCTCTCAATGTGATTTTCATGAATCTTGTCCGCAAGAATGTGCAGCAGACAGCGGTAGGCACGCTCGTTGGTCATATACTGCAGATAATAGTCGTGCATGATGTCGATATTACCGAGCCAAGCCTGCTTCTCATCATGGGTAAGGTTCGGATTTTCCGCCACCTTCTTACGGTACTCGGAAATAAGCGTATCCGTACCGGCCTGTCCCTCATCGAAAATCGCATCAACATTGTCACAGTACTTGCTTACCAGGTCAACGAGTTCTTGGCTGTTATACTCTTTGCTTCTAACTTCATGGAGGTTGACTTTTTTTCCATCTGTCGCCGTGAAATCAAGTGTCTCAAGCAGTTCAATGGCTGCACTGAGGAAGGTGTAACTATCCGGTTTGGAGACATCAAAACTGATTCCTTTTTGGGAAACTTTTGGTTTGGCACCTACATACTTTAACTGTTTCATCAATATATAATCCCCATTTTTTCATATGTATTCTTATGGTAAACATTATATCCCATTCCACTTAAGTGCAGGCAGAATCTGCCCGCAAAAATACAGTCTTCTACGCTATAATTATAGAAGTTTTATGTACACTCCCTATAGGTATACATTCTATATATTAAATTTTCAACCAAAAGGAAATCTTATGCCTGACAGACTCGAAAAAGAGGAAAAGGTCTCCATCGCTATCGAGATTGCCGTCAAACTGGGGCTTCTCTTCCTTCTCATCTACATCTCCTACCTCATCGCCAAGCCCTTTTTGCCCCTCATCATCTGGGCTGTCATTATTGCAGTCGCTCTGCAGCCGGTAATTATGATGCTTGAAGAGCGTTTTGGCAACCGCAAAAAAATTATCATCGCCCTTACTTTCATCGTCGTGACCGCCCTCGCAGTTCCTACCTACACACTTTCCGATACGATGATCAAAACAGGACACGAACTCGCTACTGCCCTGCAGGATGGCTCCATCGATATTCCTCCTCCGACCGAAAAGGTCAAAGAATGGCCGATGATTGGTGAAAAAGCTTACACACTGTGGGATTCGGCTTCTCACAACCTTGCAAAAACCCTTGCACCGTTCAAGAATGAAATCAAACACATTGCCGGTTCGGTCTTCTCTGCGCTGGGCAGTGGTCTTGGCACCATTGTTATGTTCATCGCCGCCATGGTCATAGCCGCCTTTTTCCTGATGGGTGCTGAGGAAGGGGAGCGCTTCTACAAGACCATTATGCGTCGTCTGCTTGGAGACAAAGGCGATGAGTGGGCGAATCTCTCCACACTTACCATTCGTTCCGTCGTCACCGGAGTAATAGGGGTTGCAGTCATTCAGGCATTCTTTGCATTCATTGGCCTGATACTTATAGGAGTACCTTTTGCCATCGTCTGGGCACTGATTATCATGTTCCTGACCATCATCCAGATGCCTGCACTCATTGTCATCGGTCCCATCATTGCATGGGTCTTCTCACAGGGAAGCGGAACACCTGAAGTGGTTTTTACCATCTATATGCTCATCGTCGGTGCGCTTGACGGCATACTCAAACCAATGCTGATGGGACGCGGCGTAGACATTCCGATGCTGGTCATCCTGATCGGTGCCATCGGAGGCATGATGCTCATGGGGATGATCGGCCTCTTTATCGGCGCAGTCATTTTCGCTCTTGCCTACAAACTCTTCGAACTCTGGATAGCAGAGGTCAAAGAGGAAGAAGAGGTAAAGCAGGCATCATGAAACCACTCAGCCGGGAAAACAACTTTCTCTATCTTTTCATCTCGCTGCTGCTCTTTCTGCTCAGCGGCGCAATCGTCGCGGAGTTCACCAACATCTTCAGTAAAGGTGCCTTTGGGCTCATTATCGTACTGATGCTCATTGCCAGCATTAGAAGCCTGCATACCGACAAGAGTTGGAAATACGTTATTTTTTTTCTTGTGCCGGTCTTTGTTACACTCAACATTCTCGAACATATCTTCACCGGCAAAATCTACCTTTTTCTGGTACTCCTAACGCTGCTTGTCTTTTTCATAGGTATCATTATCAAAGCATTCTATCAGGTACTCTTCGTGGGCGATATCGATGCCAACAAGATCATCGGGTCACTTACGCTTTATATGCTGCTGGGGCTTGTATGGGCAGTCATCTATATGATCATCATGCTCTTTGATCCGACAGCATTCAGCGGCATAGAGGTGACAAGCTGGCAAGCGGGCTTTTCACGCATGGCCTACTACAGTTTCGTAACACTTACGACTCTTGGCTACGGTGACATTCTGCCAAAGAACCACATTGCCGAATTTTTTGCCTACATGGAAGCGGTCATCGGTGTATTCTACATAGCTATCATCGTCTCCAGCCTCATCAGCCTGAGGCTCAATACCATCAACAGCAAGAAGCGGAGCTGACTTTTTATGGCAACAGCGCAAGCGGCACTGCACGGCAACACTGAAAGCAAAGTAGAGACCACGCCGCTGCTGAACGACAAAATGAAGTTCGCCATCAAGGCTGCTGCCAGCCTGGTACTGGTCTATCTCATCGGTTTCGCGCAGGGGTGGAGCAACATCACCACCGCTGCCACCACCGTCATGCTCATCGCCGCTGTCGGTTCTCTTGAGAATGC
>WGDG01000269.1 GCA_015493425.1 Sulfurovum sp. | reverse complement strand
TTGGTATTCTCCTTGATTTGTTTGTTAGTAGAATTGTACAATAAAAAATATTAAAGGAAAATTAATATTGTTTAAAACTATCCTCTGTTTCCGCCACCGTTTCTACTGCTGCGTCCGTTACGGTTGTGACGGTTCCCGCCGCCACCACTTCCCTGTCTGCGTCTGTTGTTGCCACGGTAGTTTCCTCTGCCGCGGCCTCTGTCATTGCCGCGTTGCTGCATGGCTCGCTCAATAAGCAGTTCAACTTCTTCAAGTCCAAGACCGATAATATCTTTTCCCTTTACCGTATTTTCATTCTGTATCATGGAAGCAAGCAGATGTGCAATGGTAACGATGTCAAGATCATGCTGAAGCGTTTTGACAAGTTCGATCGCTTTGTCAGTGATCTGTGTTTCTGCGATCTTGGCAATAAGTTCGTCCTGTCGGTTGTTCTGTACTTCAATACGCGTCGGGATGACCTGTGTAACAAGTTTCGCACCGACATCTTTTTCAATCCGTTTAATGGTACGTAACTCATTCGGGCTGACAAGCGTAATGGCTTCACCGCTCTTCCCGCCACGTCCGGTACGTCCGATACGGTGAACATAACTTTCAGAATCAAAAGGAATGTGGTAGTTGAATACGTGTGTAACATCATTTACGTCAAGTCCGCGTGCTGCTACATCGGTAGCGATAAAAATGTCGATTCCGCCGCTTTTGAATGCACGAATGGTGACTTCTCGCTGCTTCTGCTCCATGTCTCCGTGCAGACCGCTGACTTTAAAGCCCTGTGCGGTAAGGTGTGCAACAAGTCTGTCCACTTCTTTTTTGGTGCGGCAGAAAACAATACACTTGTCCGGACTCTTGTAGTCAATGAGTCTTACCAGTGCATCGTCACGCTCACGTTCCTGTACCACATAGTAGTACTGGGTAATTTTGGAGTTGGTACTTTCACTTTTGGTAATGGAAACGGTTTTGGGATCATTGAGGATCTCTTCAGCCAGTTTACGAATGCCTTTTGGCATGGTCGCAGAGAACATCAGTGTCTGGCGCTCTTTTGGCAGGAATGTAAAGATGTTCTTGATTTCGTCAAGAAAGCCCATGTCCAGCATCTCATCCGCTTCATCGAGAACGACAAATTGCGGGTTGAGTTTGATCTTTCCGCTCATCAGAAGATCCTGGAGTCGACCCGGAGTCGCAACGACAATGGAAGCCTGTTTGATACGTTCGATCTGTTTGCCGTAAGCGGTACCACCGTAAACAGTTGCTGTTTTGAGGCCTGCAAACTTACCGAATCGGTACAGTTCGTCACTGACTTGCATGGCAAGTTCACGGGTAGGTACGATAACCAGCCCCTCTACGGAGCCGTCTGCTTTCATTTTACTCATGATGGGAAGTCCGAATGCTGCGGTTTTCCCTGTTCCTGTCTGTGCCTGTGCGATGATGTCATGCCCTTCAAGTACGAGAGGAATGGCTTCTTTCTGTACGGGGCTTGGTTCTTTGAATCCTGCTTCTGTCACGGCTTGAAGGATGCTGTCTTTGAGGTTGAAATCTGTAAATGTCATTATATGTTGTCTTTATGTTGAAATGGTCGGTGTTGAAGTTGTCTTGTTTCGCGCAGAAAAAGTTCTAACGGTATTAAGAGGCGTAAAACCCTGTTTTATGCAACCGATACCAAACTTGTGTCACACGTTTTGTTATGCGTGGAAAATAGAGGAGATAGATATATCCCGAATTATAAGGAGTTTAGTACACTCTTGCAGAAAAGTGCCGCATTATAGCAGCTTTTTGAGCAAAAAGATAGGTCTTTTCAAAAAATTTTAAAAATTCATCTTGATCTTACTGCTCTTTCTCTTTATTATGGTGCAATGTTAAACCTTTTTTAAGTTTTCAAAAGGCATAATTCTCCCCACGAAACAACCTTGGAGACGTGGGTGAGTTGGCTGAAACCACACCCCTGCTAAGGGTGCGTGTCCTAACGGGCACCGAGGGTTCGAATCCCTCCGTCTCCGCCATCAAATTACTTCCAGACAATATTCCTTTCTACTTAAAATTTTGACAGATATATTGATCTGCTACATTTTTATGTAACCTCTCAACACACAAGCCATTGACTCAGGTCGAAAATTTCACGTGTAGCAGGCATTGATTTCCATCCGTGACTTTCCAGATACATCATCTTCCCTCCAAAAAAACCTACGATATATTTCTCTTTGTAGAGTGCAAAGGCACCGGCATCGAAGGTTTTGAAAAGTGCATCGAAGCTTTTGGGTGTTTCATAAAACCTAAAGTCGTAACTGTGCAGGGCAGTCAGTGCTGCATGGAGCATTTCATTTTTAGCCATCGATGCGGAGAGAATGTAGTAGGCCGGGTATGTAAAGGCCGGATCATCGACAAGGTCTGTAATGTAAAGTTTTTCTTTTTTCTTCTGATACATGTTGAGATTGTAGCATCTGAGGCAAAGAGATGTGCAAAAAAATGTCAAATAGACATATTTACTCTTCCAGATGTTCTTTCTCTTCTTTGAGAACATAGATGTAAGTATCGACATCGAGTTCATCGTAGCGTTCTACCGTCACCGGCATGCGTACGAACTCTTCACCTTCGAAGGTATCGAGAAATTCCCAGTGGTCACAAAGGTTGTGCGAGTAGAAGAGGTAGCCGTGTACTGTGTCACCTTCAGGATCGAGTTTGATACCGGGGTAGCCCATGGAAGCAGACCAGCCTGCGCCTATGAGATGACCCCGTACGGTAGCCGGTACAAACTTCCCTATAATGTTTTCAAGTACGTGTCCATTGGGGCAGCCGGGCATCAGTGTACCGTAGACAAAAAGGGTTTCCATGATAATGCTCCGTTTTTGGATGCGATTGTATCGAAACTCTCTTAGGTACTACCAGCTTCCGCCGCCGCCGCCACCTCCACCGCCGCCGGAGAAACCGCCTCCTCCTGAAAATCCGCCTCCGCCGCTGTTTTGTGCAGGCGGTGTGGCGGCACTGTGCATCGTGCTGCCGAAACGTCCAATGTCATTGATGTCTCCGTGATACCACACCGGAGTGTCGACCTGCATCAGGGAGTAGAACTTCAGCCAGTGGTCAGTGTAGCCAAAGAGCATGGCATAGGGGAGCATCTTTTCGAGGTATAGCGGATCGAGTGCAAGTCTTCGTTTAATTTCGTCAGCTTTAACGCGTTTGACGAACTCTTGCAGTCCGAGCAGCTGTTTTTGGGCATAGGCACCTTTTTGGGTTAGCCGTCCCACCCTGCCATAAAGGTAGAAAAGAATACCAAGCAGAAACAGCGTAACACCGAAAGGACCGGTAAGCAGGCTGATGAAATCAA
>WGDG01000268.1 GCA_015493425.1 Sulfurovum sp. | reverse complement strand
AGACAATACCATCCATTACCTTTAATGTTGGAAAAGAATTGAAGAGTGTAATTATGGCATATCTTAAAAAGCAAGATTAATTCTAGTTTGATGCTCTGTCTCTGCTCACAGTCCCAAAGCCGCGCACTGTTGCTGCAAAAATTTGGTATCGAATTTATCCAAAAGCCGGTTAATTTTGATGAAGATCAGATAAAGACAGAGAGTGCTGCCGAGTTTGTCTACCGTGCATCCAAAGGGAAATTGGAGGCAGCCAAGCAGGCGTACGGTTTGGATATGCCGTTATTGAGTGCGGACAGCGTGATTGCTACCCAAGAGGGGAAGATATTGAGAAAACCCCAAAATCGAGAGGATGCCCGCCGTATTTTGCAGCTGCAAAGCGGTGCACACATTGCGATTGTCTCTTCGGTACATTTTCAGTGTCGAGATTTTCTTTTTGTTGATACCTCTGCCACCCATTACCATCTCGCCCTATTTGATGAGGATGATCTCGAAGCCTATCTTCAAAGCGGTGAGTGGCAGGGTAAAGCGGGCGGCTGCATGGTCGAGGGGTTTTGCAAAAAGTATATCCAAGAGGTCAAAGGGTATGAGAGTACGGCAATGGGACTACAGGTGGAAACACTGCTACCGTGGATAAGGAGAGCCAATGTACACTAAAGAACTTGAAGCCCTTAAAAAAGCAGGGCGTTTTAGAGAACGTCATCTCTATTCTGATTTGCTCGATGATTTTGCCTCCAACGACTATCTTGGACTCTCATCCAAAAAGAAGCAGTTCAAAAAGGCGTGCAAACTGGTCGATGAGTACAATACTGTCAGTTCCAAAGCAAGCATGCTGGTCAACGGCTACCACCCCATTCACAAGATTTTCGAAATGGAGATGGCTGAACTAAACGGCTTTGAAGAGGGACTTGTGGTCGGTAGCGGCTTTTTGGCCAATCTGGCGCTCATCGAATCGCTGGTACGCAAAGGAGACAGACTCTTTATAGATGAAGAATATCATGCCAGCGGGGTAATGGCAGCACAGCTTCTCGGAGACCGTGTGACAACCTTTCGCCACAATAATGCAGAGGATCTTAAGCAGAAGCTTCAGGAAAACCCTGCCAGCAGGCAGATAATTGCAGTGGAGGGGGTCTATTCGATGGGGGGTGACCTCTGTGCCAGAGAGATCTTCGATGCGGCAGAAGAGAGTGGTGCGCTGCTCATTGTCGATGAGGCACACAGTGCCGGAGTACTTGGCAAAAAACTGCTGGGAATCTTTGAATACTACGGTATTATACCCAATGAACGCCATATCAAAATGGGGACACTTGGCAAAGCCTACGGCAGTTACGGAGCCTACATCCTCGCTTCCAAAAGTGTTATCAGTTTTCTTGAAAACCGTGCCAAATCGGTCATTTATACCACAGCACCCTCGGTTTTCGATACGGCACTTGCCTATGTGAATATGAAGTACATCCGAAAAAATGCAAAGAAGCTCAGGGAAAAGATAAAGGCACGCCAGGCGGTGGCAGAAGCCGAAATTGGCAAAAAGACAGAGAGCCTCATTTTGCCTATCGAAGTACCCGACAATGATTTTGCACTCTTTATGCAAAAAGGGCTGATGGAACAAAACTATCTTGTGGGTGCTATTCGGCAGCCTACAGTACAGAAGCCTATTTTGCGTGTTATTCTCAATACCGAAGTATCGGCAGAGAAACTTCGTCACCTGTTAAGACTCATTAGACTTAACTTGGTACAATAGATACTAAAAACAGGTGGGTTTGTGTTCAGTCTAATCAAAGGTTCCATTATTTTGGTGATGATCTTCGCTGCTGCGCTTATTGCAGCGTTCATCTATGCCTATGAAGAGATATCTCTCGATGCGGAAAAGTTAATACACTACAAACCCGAAATCTCTTCTGTGGTCTACGACCGCAATGGTGAAAAACTCGCCTATGTCTTCAAAAAGCAGCATCGCCTCTATGCACGGTATGACGAAATTCCCAGCTACCTTGTCGAAGGTCTCATCGCGATGGAAGATACCAAATTCTTTGAACATAAGGGTGTGAACCCCGATGCGATCTTGCGTGCAATGCTCAAAGATATCAAAGCAGGGAAGTTTGTTGAAGGCGGGAGTACGCTTACTCAGCAACTCATTAAAAACAAGGTGCTCAGTAACGAAAAGAAACTTGCGCGTAAGATCAAAGAGGCGATTCTGGCAATCAAGATCGAAGAGGTACTTACCAAAGAGCAGATCATTGAGCGCTATCTTAACGAGATCAGTTACGGCAATAACTACTACGGTGTCAAAACGGCAGCGGATGGTTACTTTCATAAGTCGCTTGATCAGCTGACGCTCAAAGAGGCGGCGATGCTGGTGGGACTTCCCAACGCACCCAGCTATTACAATCCTCTGAAGCACTATAAACGTGCGCTTAACCGTGCCAACAATGTACTCTACCGTATGAAGAGTCTGGGATGGATCAGCGAAGCGGCGTACCTTAAAGCGGTCAAGGAGTCTCCCAAGGTTTACAAAACTTCCCTGCGTCAGAACATCGCACCTTATATTGTTGACGAAGTCGTGCGCCGCTTCAAGAACAAGCTGGGAGATGTACGGACAGGCGGCTACCAGATTTATACTACGATTGATATGAAGCAGCAGCGTATTGCGCGTGAAGCGGTGAAGTATGCGTATGAGAAGGTACTTAAGCGTTACAAAGAAGACCCCAAAAAATCGACGCTCAATGCAGCCTTTGTATCGGTAGACAATGCAACAGGAGACATTTTGTCCATGGTAGGCGGGGTAGACTATAAGAAATCTGCATTCAACCGTGTAACACAGGCTGAACGTCAGCCCGGATCGGCCTTCAAACCTTTTATTTACCAGACAGCACTTGACATGGGGTACAATCCTGCCAGTCCGCTTACAGACCTTGCGCGTACTTTCCAGTACTACCAAAACGGTAAACCGAAGGTGTGGTCACCGAAGAATTACGAGCGCAACTTCAAAGGGTTTATTCCGCTGCGTGAAGCACTGGTACATTCGCGCAACCTGGCGACGATCAACCTTGTTTCCGACATCGGTGTCAATACAATCATCCGGCGTCTTGCCTTCCTCGATGTGCCGCACATTCCGCATGACATGTCCATTGCCCTGGGAAATCTGGGGGTCAGTCCTTTGAAAATGGCACAGATCTACACAGTATTCTCAAACAAGGGACACATGATCGAGCCTCGCCTGGTCAGCAAGATTGTCTCCAAAGAGGGCGCGGTTATTTATGAGACCAGACCCAAGGAGATCGCCAACTTCACCACCCCTGAGCAGGCATATCTGATGACGAGCATTCTTGAAGATGTCATCAAGCGCGGTACCGGGCGCAATGCACGTGTCAAAGGCATAGAGCTTGCAGGGAAGACGGGCACAACCAACAAAAACGTTGATGCCTGGTTTTGTGGCTACTCGCCGACGATCGAGACCATTGTATGGTTCGGACGTGACAATAACCGTCCCATTGGACGCGGGGCGACAGGGGGAGCAGTGGCAGCACCGGCCTTTGCCTACTATTACAAACATCTGCTTACACTCTACCCCAAGCTCAAACGTACCTTTGATATTCCGGAAGGGGTTTTTATTGGCGAGTACGAAGGGAAGAAGGAACTTTACACCAAAACTTCACCACTGCCCAAAGCCCAAAAGAGCAGCGGTGTGTTCAATGGAGAAAGAACAGATAGTTCCGGCTACCATGTAGATGATGACGGCTATCAGATCATGGATGATCCCGGAGAGGATATCGCTACGGAAAAAGATACGCCTATTATTGAGAGCGACAGTGACGATACGGGTTATGCGAAGCCGATCAATATTGATGAAGACCCGAATGAAGAGCGTACTGATGATGCCGATCCTCTTCACCCTCCACGCATTGCACCCGAGCAGCCGGCTTCCGATGACAGCGGGACACTCTTTTGATGCCGACACTCTACTTTGTGGTTGACCCGATGTGTTCGTGGTGTTGGGGCTTTGCGCCGGTAATTGACGAGGTACGGCAGAAACTCTCAGACAGATATGAGATAGAGTTGGTGATGGGTGGCTTGCGTACCAAAGGGGAAATGCCGTGGGATGGGAAGGCGAAAGCATACCTGCGTTACCAGTGGCAACAGGTGGCTGATAAGACAGGACAGCCTTTCGATGAAAGTCTCTTTGAAAAATCTGTTTTCGAATATGACACCACCCCCGCCTGCAAAGCGGTAGTGACGGTACGGGAACTGCTGGGTAAAGATGCCGCTTTTACCTACTTACACAAACTGCAGCATGCCTTTTATGCACAGGGTATTGATATTACCAATCCCAGACTGCTGCAGGGTTTCTATGAACAGCTTTTCGGCAACAGCGGAAAGTTCGCATTCTATTTTCTGAGTGAACGGGCTGAAACCCTGACTGAACACGATTTTGCCAAAGCGCGTTCGATGGGGGCAACATCGTTTCCGTCAGTCGTACTGGTAGACAGTGCCGGCCATATGGTCTGCCAAAAGGGGTACCGAAGCTACCTCGAGATTGAACAGCTTTTAAAGGATGCCGACAATGCATAGTTTTGCCCCTGAAATCATGCTCATAACTATTTTGAGCCTTGTAATACTCTCCGATACGCTGGCCGAGCGTTTGAAGATTCCTTCGGTCTTTTTACTCTTGACGGGCTCCTATCTGGTCTATACCTACTTCAAAGTCGCCGTTCCCATCGACCTCAGTGAGCATTTCGACACACTCATACTCTTCTGTATTCCGCTGATTTTCATGGGCGATGCGCTTCACCTGCACTTTTCAGATATTAAAAAGCATGGCTGGAGCATCTTCTACCTTGCGGTGGTCGCTGTGGCGCTTTCCATTGCTGCAGGGGCAAGCCTCTCTTATTTTGGTGTGTTCGAGGGGTTGTCACTGGGTGCGTATGTATCGCTTTTTGCCATCAATATGGCGACCGATGCGGTCAGCGTGCAGTCGGTGCTTTCACGCTTCAAAGGTATCAGCCATGACATCAAGGTACTCATTGAAGGTGAATCGCTTGGCAATGATGCCACAGCAGTTATCGCCTTTTTCTTCATCGGCCTGCCGTGGATGATGAGTGGTCATATTGATGCCGGGCATGCGGCCATTGAAGCATTGCGTGTGTTTGTGGTGAGTATTGGGATGGGACTTGCGATGGGGTATGGCTTCTATATGCTGATGAAGCTTTTTTCAGACCGAAGAGGCGAACTCTTTGCTTTTATCATAGAAGGATATGCCGCCTATCTGCTTGGGGAACATTATCACGCCAGCGGTATTCTGACACTGATTACCGCTATTATTGCTACGAAGGCATGGATCGACATGGATCTTGAGGTAATAGAAGCAAAAGAGGGTAAAAAACGTAAGAGCTTTTTTCGAAAATTGCGTGCAAGCTCTGTTGTAGCAACGACTAAGGAGCGGTTGGAGTACATTTACGAGATGGCCAAAGAATTCGGCTACATCGCTGCGGTGCTCATCTTCTTTGCACTTGCGGAGATGGTCGATTTTGGCCAGCTCTGGCAGTACCGGAACGAAATTCTCATTATGTTTTTGGTGACAACGCTGATACGTGCACTCTCTATGGCGAAGTTTGCCTATTTCGGCAAAGCAGTCGGTACAGAGGGGTGGTTTATTCTGACCTTTTCCGGAATGAAAGGCGCACTCTCTATTATTTTGGTACATATGATTCCTGCTGACTTTGCCTACAAAACGATGTTTGAAGCGGTAACGACAGGGGTGGTTGTACTCTCCATCTTTGTATACGGTACCGTGCTATGGAGCTACTTTACTTTCTTTAAAAAAGAGAAAGAAACGAAGCTGTTCGTTTCATAGCCTCTCACTTTATTGTGCACAATGCACTTTGGAAGCGCGGATTCATTAGCGCCTATGCCGGAAATGCACCTAACAGTATACACTTCGTTAAATTTCCGGTTCTGACATAAAATGCAAATAGGAAACCTTTCAATAAATACTCTCAACCAATAACCAATATAAGATCCCGCATCAAGTGCGGGATGACAAAGATAGTGAACTCGATTCAGTCATTCCTGCAAAAGCAGGAATCTTGACGCTGTACAGGGATGCATAGGTGCCCGTATTAAAAAGAGCAGCATATCATTGAGAAAATAGATAGGAAAGGGAAGAGGAGAGAATTCCGAGCCGAAGCCCGGAGAGGTTTTAGCAAGAGTAAGTAGAGATATACTCGTATGCTGTTGGTCTGCCTTCGACAGGAATGACATGTCTGTCAAACTGATAGTCAACATAGGTTTTGATGAAGTCTGCATCCATAACAGGTGTAAGGAAGCTGTAGTCTTCTTCGAGTCCTTCGAGTGCGTCTCTGAACGTATTTGGCAGTTCAGGGATACCTCTCTCTTTCAGTTCATCTCTTGTCAGTTCGAAGAGGTCTTCGTTAAATGGTCCAACCAGCTCGTAACCGCCGTTTTTGATACCATCGATACCAGCCATCATCAGTACGGTGAAGGCAAGGTATGGGCATGATGTAGAGTCAGGGAAACGTGTTTCGATTCTGGTTGACTTCTCACCCGCTCCGTAAGGGATACGACATGCAGCAGATCTGTTCTGCGCAGAGTATGTAAGGATTCTTGGCGCTTCGAACCCTGGCAAGAGTCTCTTGTAAGAGTTGGTAGAAGCGTTGGTAAATGCGGCAACTGCATCTTTGTGTTTGAAGATACCGCTGAGGTAATCAAGCGCTGTTTTGGAGAGGTTTGCATATTCGCCTTCTTTGTAGAAGAGGTTTTTACCGTCTTTCCAAATGGACTGGTGAACGTGCATACCGTTACCGTTGTCGTTGTAGATAGGCTTAGGCATGAATGTCGCTGTCTTGCCGTTGAGGTGTGCTACCATTTTAACAACATACTTGTACTTCTGTACGTTGTCGGCTGCAGTGATGATGTCACCGAAGACAATACCGATCTCACCCTGTCCCTGTGCCACTTCGTGGTGTCCGAGAACAACTTCAAGACCTACTTCTTCAAGAAGCAGCATCATTTCCGCTCTGAGGTCTACCATAGAGTCTGTAGGCATGACCGGGAAGTAACCACCCTTGATTCTTGGTCTGTGACCCATATTTCCGATATCGTCATATTCAGCAGTATCTGCCCAGTGACCTTCGTCTGTCTCTACTTTGAAAGACTGGTGGTTGTCGTGGTCGTGGATCTTGACATCATCAAAGATGAAGAACTCGTTTTCAGGACCGAAGTATGCAGCATCACCGATACCTTGCTCTTCAAGGTACTGAAGTGCTTTTTTCGCGATGGATCTTGGACATTTCGCGTATAGCTCATTTTTATAGATGTCGTAGACGTCACAGATAACTACAACAGTCGGATCTGCAGTAAACGGATCCATAAATGCTGTCGGAATGTCCGGCTTGAGCAGCATATCAGATTCGTTGATCGGCTGCCAGTTTTCGATGGAAGAGCCGTCGAACGGAAGACCCGCTTCGAGCATCTCGTCACTGACTGCACCCATTCTGTATGAAATGTGGTGCCATGCACCTTTAATATCTGTAAAACGGAAGTCGACGAATTCTACTTCGTTCTCTTCACAGTATTTCTTGAACTCTGCAAGGTTGTTCACGAATTTACCCATGTTGTAACGCTCCTAATTGAAATTTAGTCCAGTCATTATAACCATTCTAAAATAAATTGTTTCCCACTTTTTGCTTAAAATTTGACCATTTCGCGATCTCTGCCTTTAAAGGTAACGGCTCTGCTGTATCCGACCTCTTTGGCAAGAGCAACAGCCTCTTCATAGCCAAAACCTACCTGCTCCGGACTGTGGGCATCGGAGCCGAATGTGACGGGAATATCAAGTGCATAGGCTTCTTCAAGCAGTGCTCTGGAAGGGTAGATCTCTCCGACGGGTTTACGCAGTCCTGCCGCATTCAGTTCCAGTACCATACCGCTTTTTTTGATAGCTTCCAATGACTTTTTTGCCAGCAGGCGTACATCCTGTGTGGGCAGATATTTGAAGACTTTGATGAGATCGAGATGCCCTGCGATGTCAAAATATCCGGACTTCGCCATCGCTTCGGTTGCTTCGAAGTATGCCTGCCATATTTCGTCAATGTCGCGTTCTTTCCACCCACCGATGAATTCGGGGTTGTCGAAGCTCCACTTGTCGATGAAATGTACCGAGCCTATGAGGTAATCTACCTTGGCATTGAGTACCCTCTCATCCATATGCCCGGGCAGCCAGTCGACTTCATAGCCAAGCAGGATTTCAATATCGTCTTTGTACTTCTCTTTTGCCGTGAGAATATCATTTTTATAGTCGGTCATCTCTTTAAAAGAGAGGCGGTACCCTTCATCGAAATCCATCGGTGCGTGTTCGCTGAAGCCGTAGATGTCGATGCCAAGCGCAATGGCCTTTTGGACATACTCATCTATGGTGCCTTCGGCGTGGTTGCAGCGGGTAGTGTGGTTATGCAGGTCTATACGTGTTGTTTTCATAGGGCTGATTATAGCACAATCCTTTTAGCAAAGTTTAAGTAGAATGGGTGATGCAAAAAACAGTACTTATATTCATCATCTTCATTTTGACACAACTTGGCGCAAAAGAGGCGATCGGCTCTCTGGGCGAACTTCGTACTTTTATGGAAAAGGGGCAGAAGGAGGGGTACTTCCCCAAAACCGTTCCCATAGACGATCCGCTTGGCAGGGCATTTAAACTTGAAACAGTCGACCTGCTCTTTCGCAAACTGATACGATGGAACTCCGGAAGCCGTTGTCCGACAGCGTATGACCAGATCATTCTTGCTACAGGCAATGAAGGGCACTACATCGTCTGCAACTATGGACGTGCTGCGGTAGTGCTTGGCAGCGGCGATGATGAGGTTGAAGATGCTATAGGCAACGACATTTACTACCCCGGCGGGGGAGACGACACACTTTCGCTTGGCAGCGGGAGCGACATTATTATTCTCGGACCAAACTGGGGGAATGACCGTGTAAAGATGCGTACGTCAAGGGTCGACACGTCGAAGATTCTGGGCTATGATGGTTCGTTTCCCTACCGGTACGGTGACTTTGTCATCTTTACCAAAGAGGTAGCGCGTGAAGATATTGTCTGGAGAGGCAACGCGCTGTGTCACAGAAAAACGGATGACTGCCTGTATCTGCCGAATAGGAAGATCAATGTGCTCTTTGCTTCCCACCCCAAAGAGACCGATTATACCGTTCCCGAAGAGAAGATCGTTCCTCTGAGTCAGCTTCGTGCAGAAGGGATGTGGAAAAAGGGCAATTTGCTCTATGTTGCCAGAGGTGATAAAGGGCTGGAGATTGTTAATGTCACTAATCCGGATGCCCCTGTGGTACTCTCTGAAACGGTACTGCCCGGACGGGCACTCTCTGTTACGGTGAAGAAACGCATTGCCTATGTGGCGCAGGGAGACTATATGCTCGAGGGCAAACGCGGCTGGGTCAGCGTGGTCGATGTGCATGATGCCAAATATCCAAAGGTACTTGGGAATCTGGTTTTTGGAAACATTGTACGTACGGTTGCCGTCAAAGAAGGGGTACTCTATGTGCCTGTAAACCATAAAGGACGCATTAAGGGTGAACTCAATCTGTATGCCGTTGGTGTGGACAGCAAGCCGGTGCTGCTTCAAAAGATACCGCTTTCACTGAGACATGTGGATGATATTGCGGTCTTTGGCCGCAGACTCTATGTGTTGGATCGGAATGCAATAGTGGAAGTGTTCGATATTGCCAACCCAAAGCTTCCTCAGCCTGTCATGCGTGATCTGCTCTTTGGCAAAAAAGGATACGCTCTGCATGTCCAAAACGGGATGCTTGCCTTTATCGATGAGAAGCACCGGACACACCTCTACCGCACTGCACCAAACGGTGCATTAATGGAGATGTGTGCCCTTCCCGGCGCAAAAGGTCAAATGTTCGACAGTGCGCCCGGAGAGAATAAACTCTTCATTGACGCAAACCGTCTCTACAGGGCACAGGGTGCGGCGGGTATAGCCGTGTACGACCTCAAGGGCTGCAAAGAACGTGAGGGAATGGCGGCAGGAGCAGAAGAACCTTCCGTATCGGCCATTGTCAGAGTCGGTTCGTGTCTGCTGAGTTTTCAGCCGTTGAGAAATGCACGCTGTTATCCACTTGAGAGACATAAATCTGCTGCGCAAAAGGTTGTAAAAGGGCCTGTAAAAAAAGAAAAACCCATAAGCCGCGGGAAGCTGCAGCAGCGGCTCTACAAGGCGGCACTGTACGACAAAGCCGCCAAAGTGAAGCGGCTTTTGAAGCTGGGTGCCAACCCCAATCTCAAGGGGCACGAGAATGCCACACCGATGCAGATTGCGGCACGGGTCGGCAGTCTTGGGGCACTCAAAGCGATGCTTGAAGCGGGCGGCAAAGCCGATGATGAGAGTATGATACTGGCGGCACTGACCGAAAAGACCGAAGCGATGAAGCTGCTTGAGAGGTACGGCGGTAACATTCGGGCAAAAGACAGCGACGGCTGTACGACGCTGCACTACATCGCTTCGGACGGGCCGCTTGAGATGGTGAAGTACCTCATTGAAAAAGGGGTGCCCTACAATGTAACCTGCCGAAAGAACGAAGCGCCTATTCACTGGGCAAATGCCCAGAGCAACTGTCCGGTCATCCG
>WGDG01000267.1 GCA_015493425.1 Sulfurovum sp. | reverse complement strand
TCCTTGTGCCTACTATCCACGCCGAATCCAAAGTAAACCGTTCACTCTTTCGCATCTACAGGGATGCCCGTTTTCATCTAAGCGACCCTATCAAAACCCGTATCGGCATCATCATGTGGCAAGGCAGCGGACATCGGATGCAAAGCAGCAGTTTCTACATGCACTACGACCCGCAAGAGATCTTTGTTGCCGCAGGCATACGCAACTTCAAACCCACCCTGCTCAAAGCCTATAGAGCGTATATCCACAATGATGAACGTCGAGAGGAACTCCATACCATCCTTGAAGCACTCAAAGCCAAAGGCTACCTGATCCCTGAGCCAAAATACAAAAAGTTCCCAAGAGGATGTGATGGTGACGACACCCACAGCTACCTCTACAAAATGGAGGCCATCTATGCCTACACCATCTACCCACCTGATGATACTTTCCACTCCGAAGCCGTCATCGACAGACATTTTAAAATGTATGAAGATATGTTCGATCTGCAACAATGGGTCTATGAACTGACGCTAACCTGTGATACGGAAGCGGATGTATTTCGGTAATGACCTTGTACATATCTTTTATTCCATAGTAGGGTGTTGTGCCCTCACAACACCTTCTTTATTTAAACCTAAAAGCCTCTATTATCTTATGAAATGGTTACCTTTTAAAGTTATTGGTGTTGTCAGGGGACAACACCCTACAGCTTATCTTTCCAAGCCTATCAGACTCATAAACCTTCCCCTGCATCCCTGCTCTTTTCGGTACGAAAAGTAGATATCGTTGTCACAAGCCGTACAGATACCACTCAGTTCTATCTGGGCTTGGGGTACACCTGCATCCATTAACTGCATTTTGTTTGCCAAAGGGAGATCCAGCATATATTTGCCATTTTTCTTTGCTTTCAGCACTTCCGGTATCTTACAAAAGTGTGAAGCGACATCCTCATCTACTTCATAGCAGCACTGGCCAATAGAAGGTGCAATACCGGCAATAATATTCTCCGGTTTTGTGCCAAATTCACACTGCATCGTCTGTATCGTTTTAGTAACAATGTTCGATTTGGTACCTTTCCAGCCCGCATGTACTGCTGCAACCACCTCTTTTTGGGGATCAAAAAGCAAAACGGGCACACAATCTGCTGTCAGTATACCAAGCATCACCCCTTTAAGACTTGTCACAAGGGCATCACAGTCTGAAACGGCACTCTCTAAATTCTCCCAGCCTTTGGTTTCAGGCTCTTTTACCACATGTACATGGTCACTGTGTGTCTGGTTGGCAAGTACAAAATGGCATATCTGTGTCTTTTCAAAAAGTCTTTCAACTGTTTTTCGGTTAGCGACAACCGTCTCTTTTGGCTCACCGGTATGCAGCGCCATAGAAAAGCTTAGGGGATGGGCAGCATTTTTCATAGTGACACCGTGCAAACACTCCGCATGCTGACCCAGATTTTCAAAACGGAAGAACGGTTCCATACTTTCCCTTCTCAATACTTTACGATATAATACGCTAATTTTGTTTAACGGGGAATACACGGATGGACTCTTGGCTTGATATTGACAAACGTATCTTCAAGCACTTCAACTATCTTTTAATACTCCAGCTCATCCCAATTTTCGCCATCTCCTCCTACCTTGTCTACGAAATCAACCGTCACCTTTTCAACAAGCAGATGATCTACTACTTCATCGCATTCATTGCCTTCAGTGTAGCAGTCATCATCCCATGGCGACGCATCATGTGGTGGTTTGCACCGCTTTTTTACCTTGTCAACCTCGGGCTTCTTATTGCTGTTGAGTTTGTCGGGAAAACGATCCTCGGTGCCAAACGCTGGATTGAACTTCCCGGTATCCATATCACCATCCAGCCTTCAGAGTTCATCAAAGTCAATGTCATTATGATGCTTGCCTACCTCATCCATAAAAAGCCGCCGCCGGAAAAAGGATACGGACTTTTTCAGTTCATCAAGCTCTCGCTTGTCATCATCATCCCTTTCCTTGTCATCGCCAAAGAACCTGACCTCGGAACCGCATTGGTACTGCTTATTACCGGCTACGGTATTCTCTTTCTTATCGGGGTCAACTGGAAAATCTGGCTCACCATTGCCATTGTTGCAGGGGTCAGCGCGCCTGTTGTTTACGAAAAAGGTCTCAAACCCTATCAGAAAAAGCGTATCCATGATATGCTGAACAAACCCAGCTATCAGGTACGTCAGGCACTTATTG
Organism: Sulfurovum sp.; assembly: GCA_015493425.1. Taxonomy (GTDB): domain Bacteria; phylum Campylobacterota; class Campylobacteria; order Campylobacterales; family Sulfurovaceae; genus Sulfurovum. The sequence goes on along the minus strand of WGDG01000267.1, from coordinate 511 downwards.
CCATTGGAAGTGGCGGTATGGAGGGTAAACCAAAAGAGGAAGCAACTCAAACCCAGTTGAAGTTTCTCCCTGTTTCATCGACCGATTTTATCTTTGCCTACCTCGGAGAACGCCTTGGATTCAAAGGGATGGTTACCGTCATAGGACTCTACATTCTACTGATCTTCAACCTGCTCTACATTTCATGGAAATACAAACAGGACTACTACATTAAAACCTTTGCAGGCGGTTTGGCATTTCTCTTCTTTGTTTACATGGGTGTGAACATTTTCATGATCATCGGGCTCGCACCTGTTGTCGGTCTGCCTCTGCCCATGTTCAGCCATGGAGGGACTTCATTCATTATATTTGCCGTCATCTTCGGAATTTTAGAAAATTTAATTGCGTTCAAAGACTACAGTCGTTATACTTCTGACGCAAAAATTACTATGCAGCCCAAAGCTGCCATCCCTCTTAAGTAAGGGTCTTTAGCTCAGTTGGTTAGAGCTCCCGGCTCATAACCGGGCGGTCC
>WGDG01000266.1 GCA_015493425.1 Sulfurovum sp. | reverse complement strand
TTGGGAATGGCAGTGTCATGGGAAAAAGCAATGTTGAAATTTCGTGCGAAATGGCGTGTCAGCTTGCGGAAGCATTTGCTTCCCACCTTCCTTTGGGAAGTACGGTCATTGTAGGCAGGGACCACAGCAAAAGTGCGCGTATGCTCAAAAGGGCTTTCCTGGGAGGCATGCTTTCGGGCGGCATTAATGTCCTTGACCTCAAAGCGATGCCTCCGGCAGTCGTCAGATACAATCTGGGGAGGGAGAGTGGTCTGACAGCGGGGGTTTACTTCCGGCAGAACGTTTTTGACCCGACAAGTGTAGAGTTTACCTTTTTCGGCGAAGAGGGACTGCGTATAGACAGTGATATGGCAAAATCGGTTGAAAAAGCTTTTTTTCAGCAAAAGTACCGCAGGGTGGACTACGGCAAGATAGGAAGCATAGAAGAAACCTATATTCACCATATGAAAGAGTGTGTTACGTATAAAAATGCCATAAAAACATCGATCGATCACCGCATCATCAAAACCAGCGGCTTTAAAGTGGCTGTAGATCTTATGTATGGCGGTACAAAAGATATTTTCCCTGAAATCATGTCCGATCTGCAGATAGAAAATATTATTTTAAATGCCTATACGGACTATCATAAAATGGCAAACATGACACATGTCGAAAAAAAATCAAAAGAAGATATTTCTGCGATTGTCAAAAATCTGAATTTCAATATTGGTTTTTTGATGTATCCCAACGGCCAGCAGCTTGGTATTGTCAGTGATGACGGGGAAGTGCTCAATAAAATAAAAGGACTTTTTGTCGTGCTTTCGCTTCTGAACCTTGAGGCGAAAGAGAAAAAGCTCCATGTTTTTTTACCGACCTGGGCACCGGACCTGACAGATGAAATGTTCGGCAATCTTGTCATAGAGCGGGGCAGATATGCCAACTTCAAAGCAGACAGACTGAAACATTACGATCTTATTGCAACGATCGGCGGCAATTTTGCCTTTACCGAATTTTCGCTGCACAGAGATGCACAGTATGCCAGTTTGAAAATCATGGAGATGCTTTCCCGCCACAATGTAAAAATTTCGGATCTTTCCAGAGAATTTGAAGCATTTTACTATAGGCATATCAAAATAGAGTGTTCACAGGCCCAAAAGGGAAAAATGATGAAGTCCTTTTTCCAGGAAGCCAAAGAGAAAAGAGCTTCTACCGCCGACGGTGTCAAAATATGGGAAAATGATACCGACTGGGTCTTGATGATTCCTGATCAGATCGAAGATCTGCTGCATCTGTACGTACAGGCAAAAAATAAAAAAAGCGGAGAGGCTCTGACAGCAAGGTATGAAAAAAACATCAAAGAGTGGATGTGAGTCTGAAACTCTCTTTCCTCTGGCATATGCATCAGCCGGACTATGTGGATGAAGAAGGTGAGATGCATATGCCCTGGGTCTTTCTCCATGCGATCAAAGACTATTATGAAATGCCGTGGCTGCTCTCAAAATTTCCGGCACTGAAAGCAACGTTCAATCTTACCCCGACCCTGATCAGGCAGATCAGGCTTTACGAAGAGAACGGATACAAAAAAGACAAATTTCTGATGTTGTGGGTACGGGAAGTGTCGACACTGAAAGAAGCAGAAAAAAAATACTTGATCAAATTATGCAAATCAGCCCCGTTCGAGACGATGGTGAAACCGCTTCAAAGATTTGCAGTGCTGTACCCTAAAGAGCATTTTGACGAGACGGAACTGCAAGACCTTGAAGTTCTGTTCCTGCTGGCATGGTGCGGTAATTACCTGAGAGAGAACAGTGCCGTCGTGCAGTCATTGCTGCAAAAAGAAACAGCCTATACGCAGAGCGACAAAGAGACACTGCTCGATACACTGTTGAAATTTATCCCCCAGATACTGCCTTTTTACGGAAGTCTGCTGCAAAGCGGGCAGATCTCGCTCTCTACCACACCCTATAACCATCCGATCCTGCCGCTTCTCATCGATATGCAGACGGCAGCAGTTTCGAACCCTCAGACAGTACTGCCCCAAAACCCGCTTTCTCTCGAAGAAGATGCCGGCAGGCAGGTCGATAAAGCTATCGAACTTTATGTCAAGGTATTTGGGCAGAAACCTACCGGTCTGTGGCCGGCAGAAGGGGCGGTCGATGAAAAAAGTCTACATCTTTACAGAGAAAAAGGCATAGAATGGGTCGCGACAGATGAATCGATCCTGCAGAAAACGCTCAAAAACAGTGAGAAAAACCTTTGTTATCATCGGTATGAATACGATTCTGTCTTCATCGCTTTTCGGGACCATCCTCTTAGCGACAGCATAGGGTTCCGCTATCGTTTTATGGAAGAAACAGATGCCGTTGGAGACTTTATGAAACGGCTTGATGAGATTGGAAAACAAAATTCTGATGCCAATGTCTTTGTGATTGTCGATGGAGAAAATGCCTGGGAGTTTTACCGGAACAATGCCATGGATTTTTTTCTGAAACTGTATGATGCTGTTTCAAAAAGTCGGACGGTTAGCATGCAAAGGTTTGATGACCTGCTTAATGAAGAGAGGCAGAAAGTGCCATCGCTGCATCCGGGAAGCTGGATCTATGGTACTTTTGATACCTGGGTTGGGCAGAGTGAAAAGAACAGAGCATGGGAGTTAATTTATCAGACCAAAAGGGAGACCGATGCTTCCTATCGGAAACTTGATAGAAAGACGCAGACAGTTGTAGAGGAACATTTTATGGCCAGTGAATGTTCTGACTGGTTTTGGTGGTACGGGGAAGACCACTTCAGTGATTTCCTTGCGGAGTTCGATACACTTTTCCGTTCGCACCTCATAGCTGTGTACGAACTGTGTGGCATGTCTGTACCTTCACACCTTTATCTGAATATTTTCAGGGAAAGAAATGTTGCATTGAGTCAGGTTAAACCGCAGTTCCCTCTGTCGGTGGAGCTTGACGGTACAGAGACTTCGTTCTATGAATGGCTGGGGGCCGGTATGGTCGATGAGAGTAAAATTTTTTCTACCATGGATGGTGCGAAAAGGGTTGTGCAAAAACTCTATTACGGCGAGAATGAAACAATAATGTATTTTAGACTTGATGTAAATGTGAAACAGTTCCTTACGGCATATAAAGAAATAAAATTGCATTTCAAAGAACTGCCTGATGCCATCGTTTTGCCTGTGACCGACCAGTATCAGAAGGATGGTTTAACTTTGGTATGCAAGGATATGGTAGAATTCGCCATAGATAAAAAATATTGTCAGAAAAAAAGCACACTTCATCTTCAGCTGGAGATCACCGACAAGCAGAACAGCAGCGAATTTGTACCGACCTTCGGAGCAATAGAAGTATGT
>WGDG01000265.1 GCA_015493425.1 Sulfurovum sp. | reverse complement strand
TTGGTGAGGTTGAGGATGGTGGTGGTGAGGGTGTAGGGTGGTGTGCGGGGGTTCATGTTGCTCCTCTTTCCACTAAGAGATTTTTACAAAGCCATTGGTTCTCGGTCACGTCGTCTCCAGACTATATTGTGTGGTGCAAAATACCACAATTTGATTTTCATGAGAGCCTCGATTTTTTGCCTTCTTGTTGGTGAAACTTTAATTGGGTTATCAGTTATCGCCAGACCCCTTCAGCTCCCAAATTATCTCAATACACCCTCTTTACTCTCTCCGTCAAAGATGCAAAAATCTCACTATTAACATTAAAAACCATTTCATGATACGCCATCATTTTCTCAAGGTACTCAAGTTGCTTATCCAAATTCATTCGACTCCAACTCTTTTTGCTTTTGATGCGATTGTGCGTTCTGGAAATGAGCTGCAAATTGTCGGGGTGATGCCTGCCAGAGTTCTCTCCCATAAGGGACTGAGCATGATCGACTTCAAGATCAGTTTTAAAATAGCTGTTAAACGCTTTTGCTATTGCTTCAAGCTCCTGTATTCGGTATCGTTCGTATGAAGATAGACTTTCATAGTCTTTTTTAATTCTTTCTGCCCTAGTCAGGGAGGCCATCTCTTCATCGAGTTCTTCATCTATACGTTTCTCTATATCTTCCGGCAGTGCATAGCGAAATTTGCGTGGACGTTCATCCATATCAATTTCAATTTTACCTTCATATGCCCCACGAGATACATTAGAATGAATACGAGCAGTCAGTTCTCTCATACCCGTCGTGTCATTTTTCTGTTTTTTTGCTTGTTCGTTAGCATTCTCCATAATATCAGGATACATCTCCGCAACTTTTAGTGCCCATTCCCCAGCTGTAGCCCAATCTCCAATCTCTCTAAGTGCCTCAAGATACTTTTCTGTAATCGTCATATACTTCCTTTATAATCGTCTGCGCTAATCGCCGTATCATAAAGCCCAACATCTTCGCCAGTATGCTTATTGATGCCCACATATTCAAGGCTCGCATCTTCATACCTCTTAAACTTGTAAACGGCATCGTTCATCAAAGCACTATTAAATAGATCGAGACTGACTAACAATTCAAAATCTTCTACCGTCAAGCCGGTCACTTTTTTGAAAAGACCGGGCTCAAGCTGCGTGACGACATCTTTCAAGCTTTTCTCCCGGTAGTCTGTCAGATACATAAACACAGGGATACGCGTCGCAAATTTGATGAGTTTTTCTTGTATCTGTTTACGAAGGCTCTTGTACTTTTTCTCCTCTTTAGTGAGTTCTTTTTTCTCTTCTTTGCTCAATTCTTTATCGTTGGCCTCTTTTTTTGCTTTTTTGACGACCTCGGATTTGTTGATGATGGTTTCGATGTCTTGATTGAGCGAACGGAACCCTTCGATGCTCATCAATGCATCCATCGCTTTCTCATTATCCATAAGCCGCTGCAGTGTGGCATTGTCCACATTGACAAGCAGGGCACTTTCCCAGCGTCTGGCAAGCAGGGTTGCCGTCGTTCCGCTCAGTGCCATATCCAAAACCCCGGCAGCATCAATGCGTTTCATCGAGCTTCCATCATAAGCGAGTATCGGGAGGAAGTGGATAAATTCAGCTACTTTTTTCTCAGGATCAGGCTCATCCACATTCAGGCGTGAGCTGTACTCTGCAATCTGACTCAAAGCCCTGTTTGGAGCGAAATCAAAAACATAACACTCTTCTTTGATGATTGCTTCTTTGTTGGGAGATTTGCCATCAGGGTTTTTCACTGTCCACGGGGTCTGCACCCTGAATGCCGCCTGGAAATAAGTTTCCGGGCTGCTTAGGTTACGAAGCATGAAAATACCCGACCACGGCTTCACGGAAACACCTGTGGTTAGCTTGCCACATGAGAGGGTAATGGTTTTGGTCTTTAGCGGATCATCCATCGCTTTGAGTACAGGATCCAGTGCTTTGGCGCCTATTCCCGCTCTTGGGCCGGCAGCTACCACGATCTCATAATCGTGATAAAACTTGTTTTGTCGCTTCATCATGAGGTTTTTCATCGCATAAGCTGAGGCCACGGAGGGGAGGAACCAGAAGGTATGCGTTAAAATATGAAGCAATCTGACATCCGAGAAAGGAAGTGCAGGTTTCTGAGCTCCCAGTTTGAGATTGTCAGTGCTTGTAGGCAGGTAGGCACCTCGAATCAAATCGAGCCACTTTTGTACATACTCTTCATATTTGAATGTTGCGTCATCTCCGTCTCCCTCAGCCTTGAAAAACTCATTGAGGTCAAATTCGTTGAACTCTCCGCCCATAGCGATCGAACGGATGGACTCAGGCATTTGGTAGGTCAGCATCACCATACGGGGTAGAGATGCGTAAGGATTGTCCTCACCCTTCCACTCCTCTTTGGCTCTCTGCTCATCTGAATACGTCCAGTTAAATATCTGCTCCTCGATGAATTCACCGGTACTGATGGCTCGGAAAGGTGTACCAGAGAGATAGAGATAGTGATCGGTCGTAATGGGCATGATCTCTTCGTCAAAATAGTCAATTCCCTCCCCCTCTCCATAGGCTGCCTCTTTTTTACTCTCGGCTTCAAACAGCTCTTTGGCGCTCTCCCTCCAGGCTCCATAGTGATACTCATCAAATACGACACAGTCCCAGTTGGTTGTATGTACCCATTCGTTTTTGGCTTTGATGCCTCCGGCTGAGTTTTTTCCAAGATAGTCCTGGAACGAACCAAAACAGACAAAAGGTTTACTCTCATCAACGGCCTCTTCGTCCAAGCGTTCACGGGAATAAAACTCCCAACCCTCAAAGTCCACATGGCTCTCAAGGTCTTCCTCCCAGGCACTCTGCACTGCTGGTTTGAATGTCAGGACAAGTATCTTCGTCCAGCCCATCTTTTTTGCCAGTTGGTAGGTTGCAAAGGTCTTGCCAAAACGCATTTTGGCATTCCAGAGAAAATGAGGACTCTTGTCGGGATTTTCCTTTTTATAGCTCTCGAAGTACTGCATCGTTTTCCAGACAGCCTCGGCCTGTTCGGGACGCATGGCGAATGTCAAGGTGCGGTTCTCTACATTTATGTTACCGCTTTTGATGGCCTGTATGGCTGCTTGCACTTCTCGTTTCCCGCACTGGAACCACTCTCCGTCAGGGTTGGCGATGCCTCGGGCACGCAGATAGCGGTGTACATCATGATCGCTAAAAGAGCTCCCGTCATGGCGCATGGCAGACGCTTCGAGGATGATCTCATACCTCAGCCCTGCTGTTCCAAGCTGCTCCTTGATGCGCTCTCTTACATCCCTTGTGGTGAAGCCAACTTTGATGAGCCCTTCCCTGTCAGAAGCGTTGAGGATTTTGTAGGCGTATATCGTCGGGTGAAGGTCGGGGCGTGGCGGGAAAAAGTTCTTACTGCTCATCTTCACTGTCCAATATTTTATTGAGTTCTTCGACAAGTCGCTCTTTTTCGGGAAGATACAGCTGGTATTTGCTGACAAAGAGCTGGTTGGTAATGTTTTCCGTTGCATACTCGACCAGGATATGGTCTTTGTAGGCTCCCAGGACGATGCCGATGGGTTCATTGTCCCCCTCGGTGTTCTCCTCTTTTTTGAAGTAATTCAGATAGAGGTTCATCTGCCCAATGTCATTGTGCTCGATTTCGCCACGTTTAAGATCGATCAAAACAAAACATTTCAAAATGCGATGATAAAAAACC
>WGDG01000264.1 GCA_015493425.1 Sulfurovum sp. | reverse complement strand
TTAGTATGCTGAGGGAAGGAAGCATTGTCTCAGGAGTCGTGAGGAACATTGCAGACTTCGGCGCTTTTGTAGATATTGGCCTCAAGAACGACGGGATGATCCATATCTCACAGATGAGCCAAAAACGCATTGCCCATCCGCTTGAAGTGCTTTCGGTCAACCAGTATCTTCCCCAGATAGAGGTGATCTCTGTGGATGCGGAGAAGGGGAAGGTGGGATTGAGTTTGAAGAATGTTTTATAAATTAAAACCTTATAAAATTATATATTTTTTAAGGTTTGAAAAAAAACAAATCTTCTGTTAGAGTCCAGCCTATCTAGTTAGCTCTTAATCAAGAAGATACACCCATCTAAACTGTACTATATCTGTATCACTTTGCAGTGGTATGCTATGTGTTGATAGATCATATCTTTCTAAATGTGCACGACTCCACTGCAGATGGAATTGTGATTCTTTTTGGGTATGCCAGATGAGTCCTACTGATGTGATCTGCATTTCACCACCTTCTACCAGACCATCATTAAGATCAAGTGTGGAGTAACGTGTTGAAAGTTCTAGTGCACCCCGCCCACCATGGGTAAATGTTAGATTATAAGGTTTTTGGTTTTAGTGTGAAAAATAGGTAGCGTTTAAGCCCAGTGGTACGTTTACGTATCCGGCCGGTGTGTTTTGGTAGGCATTTTATTTTCATCAGATTCTTCAATCTCTTGCGTTAACTCTTGCTGTGGAAAAACACCCTAAATTAGCTCTTAACACAAAATTAACTCTACTGCGTTAGCATTCTCGCTTCAAAAGATATTGAAGGAGAATTGTATATGAGGAAAATGTTATTGATCAGCAGTCTAACTGCTACGTTTCTTGTGGGGGAGAATCTCGATCTGGACACATTGACTGTTACGGCAACGAAATTTGAACGCATGAGCAAAGAGGTACCGCAGAGTATTGCCGTCATTGATTCAAAAGAGATCGAGGAGCGTAATGTTCTGAATGTAAAGGATGTGCTCGAAACGGTTCCCGGAGTCATTTCTATGGGAAAAAACAACGGCTATGACAGCAGACTGATTATCAGAGGTGCAGGGCTGAAAGCGCGTTACGGTATCAGGGAGATCATGGTGATGAGAGATGGTGTACCTATGACCGACCCCGACAGTTTTACCCGGATGGATTTTGTCGACATCGATGATATGGAAAGTGTTGAAGTCTTTAAGGGACCTGGTTCCATCTATGCGGCAAACGCAACAGGCGGTGTTGTGTATATCAAATCCAAATCGGTCTTTGATACTGAAACGAATCGTGTCAAGATTGGATATGGAAGCTTTGATACACTCAACGCCAATGTAAAAGGAAGTTACAAAATTGATGATTCCAATTATATCGGGGTGAGCCTCTCGCGCAGACAATCTTCCAATGATTGGAGAGAGTGGAACGACTTTGATACAACACAGTTGAGCTTGAAGTATGGTCATATTTTTGAAGATGAATCGACACTCGAAACAGAATTTGCTTACTCCGAAGCGAATCTTCAGTTGCCGCAATCGCTTGGAAAAACAGGCTATGAGTATTACCTTGATACCGGGAAAACGAAAAATGGCGACGATGAAGGTGCCTGGCAGAAAAGCGGACGATACAGCAAAAGTTTCTTTTTCAATACACACTATGAAAAAGAGTTCGGTGATCTGTTGTTCAAGCCACAGGCTTATTTCACCCAATGGGAGCACTATCATCCCGTTACTGGTATGATCAATGATTCCAAAGATAATTACGTCATGGGGTTGGATCTTGCTTTTGACTATTCGCATACGCTTTTCAGTCAGGATGCGAACCTGGTCTTCGGTCTGACAGGAAGACTCGACAAGCATGACGACAGCAAGAAGTATGAATACCGTGACTATGACACGAAAACATCCTATGGCTACCATGGCCCCACTACAAAGATCGTTCGTGTTACTTCTGATGAAAGAGGTGCATTGGCTAATACGGAAGCAGGCGACAATACGCTCTTTGGCGGATATCTGCAGGAGACATTTTCTCCGACAGAAAAACTGCTTGTCGATATAGGGATGCGCTATGACCACCTCGAATTCGACACGAACGGTAATGAAATAACGCGTTATGACTATGGCGCAGGTAACTATGTACCGGGTTCGGGAGCCTACGAGATCAAGCAGTCTTTCGATCTGTACTCTCCCAAGATAGGCGCGACCTATGCTTTGAACAAGACAATGAATGCCTACGCCCTGATTGCCTCTGCGAATCAGGCACCTACAGACAATGAAGTACGCAACAACAGAGGGTACGACCCAACACTCCCCGCCTTGGACAAGTCCACTTCCATCAACTACGAAGTCGGATTGAAACAGAGGAGCAAAATATGGAGTATGGATTTCTCTGTATATTACAACAAGATCAAAGATGAAATCGTTGCAGTACCCGGCGCAGAGGGGGCGACCTATTATGAGAATGCTGGAGAGACCAGAAGAATCGGTGCGGAACTGGCGCTGGATTACTTCATCACCGAGGTATTTGACCTGGGAATGAATGCTTCCGTTTATGATTATGAATATGTGGACTATGTTTCCGACGGTGTGGATTACTCCGGGAACAAACAGCGATTTATCCCTGACTACCAGTATTCACTCTTTGCAGGCTATCATCTGAACGGTTTGAGTGCAAGAGTGGAAGCATTGACCTACGGCCCTTACTATATGGATGATGCCAATACGGAGAAATACGACGGTTTCGAATTGATCACCAATGTGATGCTTGGATATCAGTATGAAAACCACAGGGTACAGCTGAATGTAAACAATGTGTTCGACAAAACCTATGCGACGGAAGTGAAAAAAACATCTGCAAGCTGGGGTGATAAATACTATTACACACCGGCATCACCCCGGTTTGCCATGCTGACATACAGCTACACATTCTAAGGAGAAAGTATGGTCGAACATATTCAGAGAAAAGGCACAGATATTTTCGGTTGGCCAGTCATAGGTCTTCTCTTCAAAAATAAAAAAGTGCTCTTTACAGTGCGGACTGCTACCATGCTGCTTTTCCTTTCCGCACTCTATTTTGGTTTTGCCTATCCTCAAAGCGCATCCAATCCCTATACGACCGCTATCTTCTGGTCACTTTTCTGGCCGTTTTTCATGATCGTCTCTCTTATCCTGATCGGCCCGGCTTTTTGCGGCATATGTCCCCACGGTGTTATGGGAAGATGGCTGACAAAGATCGGCAGACAAAAAGAGATGCCTGCATGGATGAAACACAGAGGCATCGGGCTGGGCATTCTTCTGTCTGCCTACTGGATACCCGTTTATCTTTTCCCCGGTTTGTTGAAAACACCATGGATAGCCTCTTTGCTTTTTTTGATACTCACCCTGCTGGCTGCCTTCGCCTATTTTCAATATAAAAACATGAGCTACTGCACCTACCTTTGCCCTATTGGTGCTGTAACCAAAGCATATGGTAAAGTAGGTATGGCAAAGCTTGAAACGTATCAAAATGCCTGTTCGAGCTGTCAAACGTTTGAATGTGCCAAAGCATGTGAGTCCGGATTACAGCCTTTCTTGTTTGAAAAGAAGAATTCCATGAAAGAGTGCACGCTCTGTATGGATTGTGCACAGGCCTGTGAAGCGGTCTCATTTTCCATTACCAAACCTGCATCCGGACTGACAGGAGAGATAAAGGACCGTAATACAATCCATACCTGGGTCTTCATCCTTCTTTTTGCCGTGATTACTATGACAATGCGCCTGCATCATGGTTTGGGACATTCATCACTCAAAACATCACTACCCTGGTATCATTGGGGGAAATGGACAGAAAGCCTATTGCCTGTAGGACTTGACTGGGTAGGCTTTTATGCGCTGCTCACCGCTTTAATTCTGACACTGCTTCTGGTTCTTGGCGGATTTAAGGTCGCCTCAGCCATTGTAAAAGAACCTTTCAAAAAGTTCCTGCATCATAACAGCTATGCATTGGCTCCCGTGATGCTCATTGGTTCACTTTCCCATATCGGTACCTTCTTTTTCCTGCATTATGCCAGCGATCTCACAAACGCATTTTATTGGTTGATAGGAAGCAGTGAAGTCATGAAGCCTTTGGCTACCATGCGTGACGGATGGGTGCATATCTTCTCTCTTTTCGGTTTTCTTGGTGCAGTGTGGAGTTTAGGATTGCTTTTTGAACGTATGAAGGTGTACCAAGTATCTTTAGGTAAAAAAATGGCTGCCTGGACTGTAGCTTCTTCTGTCATATGGGGCTATGTCGCATTGCTTATCCTGCAAATGACGCTAAGACATTAGTGTAAATTGGACTTGTAGTAATGAATTGATAAAGAAAAGGGTCAAATACCCTCAGGTAGCAACTGTTATAAAATTCAGTAAGTAATTGTTTTTTCTGCAACTTTGTAGTCATAAGGTTTTTATGAGGCATAAAGTGTACTAACCAACACTTAATCTAACACTCTACAATTTCTCCCGAAATTTTGTGTCAGATGGCTACGCAGCCGCCATCTTTGATTTATCAGAATTATAACCTACCATTTTGATCTTGACATCTGTTTCCCTTTTGCTGATAAATTACCCTCCCTTGAATTTTTGGAACAGTTTGATGAAGTGATTTCCATCGAGTTTGATCAGGGGATTATCCATACTGCAATCAATGAAGGTGGTGATATAGCCGAAATGATGAGGAGTTTTATAATCAATGGCGTCAAAGTCAATTTTGTGATCAAATTTTCAAGTAATATCTATGAGAGCGGAATACTCCAAAAAGACAATGTCAAACATTTTGGTTCCTTTAGAATTGCTTCGGAAGAGGTGATTTTCAAACTTAAATCTCTTCTGCTCCTTGATCGTAACAAGATTCGGGACCTATATGATGTGGTGTATTTACTGAGAGAACGAAACTTTCTCGGTCAAGATATTATCGACACAATATGCCACTATCGTTTCACTTATCTACCTGAGCATATTATCTAACTCATAGAGGCAAAAAAGGAAGATCCTTTTGATACAGAAGGGATTGAAAATCCAAAGATGGCACTTACCGAATACGAATCGCTAAAAAAAATACCTTTTGAAATCGGTTACAGAAGAATGATTTTTTGGCTCTATTTGTGCTCAAAACAGTCGAGCATAATTATACGATTGGTGTGCTGGTCGTCAGGTATTTGGGCAACAGTAAGGAGTAGAAGTCCCTACTGCTGTTGCAACTCTTCATCGTGTGGCTCATCTGCCGCTGTTGCAGTACTCACAAATTGGTCATTGAGTTTTTGAATGATCTTTTTACTCTTTGCACTCAGGGTATCGAGTTTTTTCTTGCTAGTCTTCTGCCAAGCGGGACCAAAACCTAACAGTGCACGCCACCAGCCTGCATTGTGAAGGATCGCATTGGAGATCGCAGGGTCTTTTTCTTCCCAGGACTTTGCCGCTTTGTGTGCGAAGAAACTCTGTACTTTTGCATGGGCTGCCAGGAGGATGACAAGAGCAATGCCGCCAAAGACAAGAGAGCCGACCGCTGAGCTTAGAAGGTCAAACTGAGACTGGAGCAGACCGAACAGGACGAGAATAAGTCCAAGTACCGCAGCATCACTCCAGAGCACGTTTCTTCTCCACGCACGAAGAGCCTCATGCAGTTTCGGCAGCTGCTTCTCCTTGATCTCTTTGGCAAACCCCTCTACCGATTTGATGATACGGTAGGCACGTTCGATGCTTACTTTATCCATCCGTTCGACGATACGCTGCATATCGGCATTTTTCTTCTCTTTGAGACGATCGAGTACTTCGCCACCCGCATCGTTGGCGGCACTTTCATTGTAAATGCTGTAGAAGTTCCCGGAGATCAGTCCTTCATTGGAGAGCGCGCGCTGCCAGGATGCGATGACATCTTCGAGGTTGTCTTCTTTGCTGGTCGCATCGATCTGGTTGAGAATGTAAAGTACCTTGTTGGCATCTCTGTGTTTGATGGTCGTTGCGACCAGGTGCTGTAATGTATCACGCATTGCTCCTGGTTCAGGATGGCGTGCATCAAAAAAGATGAGTACAAGATCGGAGATCTCGACAATATGGCTGGTGATACGCAATATCCCGTCACGCTGACTGTCGGCATCGAAGCCCGGGGAGTCTATGAGTATCTTTCCTTTGGTTCTTGGGGACTTGAGTGTTTTTAGCTGCAGATACTGGTTGACACGGTCACCTTCCCCTTCATCAACCTGGTTGATCTCTTCGCTGATATTGTAAAAAGGAAAACGGGGGTCGGCATCCAATGCGATACCTGGAAGCGTTGTTACCTCTTCACTTCCACCGTAGCAGATAACGGTGAACTTGTCATCGACCGCCTGGCTTCCGCTTTTTTGTACTTCTTTGCCAATGTATTCATTGATGAAGGTCGACTTTCCCGCGGAAAAGGTCCCAAGCACCGAGATCATCGGCCACCAAGATATATGGCTTGTATAGGTCTCGTTCTCTTCCAGCAAGCCGATCTTACGGCCTATGTTATCCAGGGCCTCGTATTCGTCGATCACATCCAAAAGTACCGGGTTCTCCGCCGAAAGGTACTCTTTGAGTTTTTTGTAACGTTCTTCTGGTGACATTCGTCATCCCCCTTTCTTGAAACGTGGTCTTATGCAATATTATAGCTTAATGGATTTTAACTTTGATGAGAGATTATTTTATGAAATTCCTTTGGCAACCAATGACAGGTTCTCTGTTTTTTTGCAGCACACTGTCATTCGTCGAGAGAAGGATGTTGTATGTCTTGTAAACAGTTTTCCAAGTGATACTGAAAATACGAGGATGATTTAGCCTGAACTTTTGAATTGCACTCTGTTATTCTTCTGTTTCCGATCTTCATTTTTATTGTTCCTTTAGATTGTATATCATGTCTGAATAGTAAAAAAAAGATAATTCATATTCAATTCATAGGAATCGGCTACCCTATGGTTTTGATTTTTAAAGGAATAACAATAATGATGAAAAATTTTTTGCTGAGTGCACTGGTTTTTTCACTTTTCTCCCCCCATCTTTTTTCCGATACACTTACGCTTGACAGACTGATAGATTACGGCGTAAAGCATAGTATGGTAGTGAAAAAGAGCAAGGCACAGATGGAATCGGCACGGGCAAAGCGTCAAGAGAGTAAAGCCGCCCGCATGGGCAGCATTGATCTGGTAGGAAGCTACACGCACTACAACCTTCCGCGAACACTCGCACCGCTTACCCCTGCAAGCATTCTAAGCGATCCTGCAAGTGTGCCGACCACGACCAATCTTTTCGGAACGGGCATCATGTACACGGTACCTCTCTTCACAGGTTTTGCACAGACCAGACAGGTAGAGATGGACACTATCGCAACAGAACTCTCGAAAAGCAGACTCTCTCTGACCAAAGAGCAGCTTGCATACAATGTGGCATCGCTCTATCTTTCCATATTGGCACTGCAGGATATGCTCTATGCGCAGCATGAGCATGTCACAGCCTTGAAAAAACTCACAAATATTATAAAAAGGGAGGTTGCGCTTGGCAAGAAGGCTCATATTGACCTGCTGAAAGCAGAAAACGATCTCTATGGTAACCTCTCTTATGAAGAAGTACTCAAAGGCAATATCGCCATGACAAAGGCTTCATTGGCCAGTCTTGTGGGTCTTGAACATGTTGGGAAAATAAAGCCGATAAAGGTCATAGTGAAGAGACCAAACTATTCCATAGAACGCCTCCTCCGGAATGCCTCCTCACTCAACAGGGTACATATTGCCGAGCTGAATGTCAAAAAGGCGGACAAAGGGGTACAAAAAAGTGAATCGAGCCGTTATCCCCAGGTTTCGTTCAGCTCTTACTATGGGTACAACTATGGTGAAAATGACGGTTCCAACATGTATCCCGGCGATTTCAATTCACAGAAGAACTGGCAGGTCGGTGTAAATGCCAAGTGGACACTGTTTGATTTTGGAAAGAATGATGCCGCGACACAAAAAGCAAAGATCGCCAAAATGCAGGCGACCTTTGACAAGCATCAAACGCTGCTGGATCTTCGTAAATCACTGGTAGAAGCCTATGAGAAAATGAAACAGGCCTATGCGAACTACAGAGGAAACACCAAACAGTATGCTCTGGCCAAAGAGAGTGAAAAGATCGAGCGTGTACGTTACAAAAGCGGTGTATCGACGATCAATGATCTGCTCTATGCAAGCAGTCAGGCACATATTGCAAGAGCGAAGCTCATAGAGAGTAAATATAATTATCAAAAAGAGAAGTTCTATATGAATTATCTGCTGGAAAGAGGAGTGAAGTAATGCGTAGGAAAAGAATTGTAACAATTGTATCTATTGTAGTGGTTGCACTGTTGCTTATCAAAGGCAAGGGTCTGTTGGATGAACGAAGGGTAGAAGTAAAAGACCAGCCTACTCCGTCTGCTGAAAAGCTGTGGGTTCCCGTAGTGACAGCCAAGCAAGGTGTTTTGGAGGAAAGGACCCCCTTCCTTGCAGAGATACTTGCAGACAAAAGCATAGAACTCTCCACCAAATTGCCGGGATATGTGGAAAAAGTCATGGTTGAAGAGTCACAAAAGGTCAAAAAGGGTGATACGCTGGTACGTATCGACTCCTTCGAACTTCGCTCCAGCATCGATGCGCTTCAAAAGACACTCACGGCACAAAAGAGTGATCTGGCGTTGGCAGAGAGCATCTATGCGCGAAACAGAAAGCTCGTTGCCATCGGCGGCATTTCCAAGGAAAACTTTACCGCATCGAAAGTAGCGATGGAGATGAAAGCTTCCGCACTCGATGGCACCAAACAGAAGATCGCTCAGCTGCAGCATCAACTCTCCTACCTCAAGATCAAAGCCCCTTTTGATGGTGTGATCGACCGTGTTGTTCTGCACGAAGGAGACCTTGCCGTCACGGGGAAACCCATATTGACCATGAGCAATGAGAAGCAGAAACTGCTTTTCTCCTATACGCCTTCGGCGGATCCACAGATCAAAAAAGAGCAGGATGTGTTTTACGGCGACAGGGTGATCGGATATGTCAAGTCGATCTATCCTGCCGCCCAGAACGGTTTGCGTGTGGCTGAAGTGGCTTTGAATGAGACGCTTGCGCTTCCTGTGAGCAGCTTTATCAATGTGGAAGTGTTGACCGGGAAGGCTCAAGGGTGTATTGTGCCGGATACTACGGTTGTGCACAAAAAAGAGGGTACCTATGTGATGGTATACCAAAAAGGCAGGTTCACACCGAAGAAGGTAGAGATACTGCTTTCGGGGAAAAACCGCATATTGCTCAAAGAGTGTCCCGCATCACCGGTTGCCAGTGTCAGCGAGACCAGACTTTCTGCGCTTCCTGCCTTTGACAACATTGCAGTGACCGGAGTGAAACATGAGCAGTAAAGAGGGGTCTTCTACCTGGGTTGAGCGGATACTGAAAAAACCGCATATTATCATCTCGTTTCTCGCGCTTTTTTTGATGATGGGGGTTATGGGGTACAACAAGATTCATAGAAATCTCTTTCCAAACTCCAACTACCCTGAAGTGGCGGTGGTTATCGTGGAGCCGGGTGCATCGGCCAAGACAATGGCAAGCAACATTGCCGTGCCTGTTGAAGAGGAGCTCTACGCACTTGATGAGATACGACGTGCATACTCTACGACGATAGACGAAGTGACGGTGATCCGTGCAGAGTTTGATTATTCCAAAGATATCGATACTGCTGTCAATGATGTCACCAATGCCGTCTCCAAGATACGGGCCAAGCTGCCCAGGGACATTAAAGAGCCGCAGATCATCAAGATTACCGAAGCGACCGCACCGGTAGTCGTCGTTGCGATGTCTTCCAAAGAGGGGGCATCGTTGAGCCTGGACGATATCCGTGATCTTGCGGAAGGAAGCATCAAGCATACACTTCTTAAAACAGAAGGGATCGCTAATGTCGATATTTTCGGCGGATACACGAAAGAGGTCCAGATCATTGTCGATAAGTCAAAACTGGATGCCTATCACCTCTCACTTGGAGAGGTGATCGCCACACTGCAGAAAAACGACAGTGATTATGCCGTAGGGTTCGTGACCAATGAGGAGCATCGCTATCTATTGATGTCCAAAGGAAAACGCGACAAAGTCGATAAGATCAAAGCACTCAACATCACTCCCGACGTGAAGCTTGCTGATGTGGCAAAAGTCTACTTTGGACACTATGAAAACAGTGCCGCCTATTACGGTAATGGCAAGCCCGCTATCGCTATTGCGGTACAGCGTGCCCTCTCGGCAGATGTGATCAAAACCATTGAAAAAGTTGAAAACCAACTCGAGACATTTAAAAAACGCTATCCGAACATCAGCTTCGAGATCAGTGACACCCAGAAAGATACGATCGAGCAGAGTACGACGAATATGTTCGAGTCGCTTAGAGATGCCATTGTCATGTCCACGATCATAGTCTTTCTCTTTTTGGCAAGTTTCCGTCAGATCCTCGTGGTGTTGGTGACCATTCCGCTGGTGTATGCCTCGACAGTAGCGCTGATGTGGCTGGTAGGCATAGAGTTCGATGTCGTGACGCTTACGGCGATCATACTGGCGCTTGGACTGCTGCTGGATGACACGGTCGTGGTGATGGAAAATATCGAACGGCATTATCGTGAGCTTGGCAAGGAGATCCATGCGGCGGTCTTTGACGGTACCAAAGAGATCATGTTCGCAGACCTCTCCGGTACGATCACCACGATGATCGCCCTGGCACCTATGCTCTTCGTCGGCGGGTACCCCCAAACGGTCTTTGCACCGCTGGTAGGCACACTGCTTCTTGCGCTGGTGGCATCGTATGTCATTTCCATCGTTGCCGTACCACTGCTCTCTTTGCATATTTTGGCACTGAACAATCCTCTATTGCTCAAAAGTGAAGCATTTTTCCACTCGATCATAGGAAAAGCCAACGATCTTATACAGGGCTTCTTCGCCAATATTGTACGTGCCGTGACAGCTTCAAGGGCATTGGGTTTTGTATCGGTCTTTGTGCTGATCGCACTCTTTATCGCTTCGGTCAAACTGGTTATGCCGACGGTGGGGCAGGAACTGATGCCGCCAATGGATACCGGAGCGGTTAATATCCGCATCACAACCGCTGCGAACCTTCCCATAGAAAAGAGTGAAGAGATCATGAAAAAAGTCTCCACGATCATCAGGGAGGAGAATGCGCTGCTGCGTGCTTCGGGAAGCATCGGTTCCGAAGCCGGGGTGATGAGCATCGGTACCGGAAGCGGTACGGACCATCTTTTGATCGTAGCGACCTATGTGGACAGACACCACAGAAAAGCAAGTATCTGGGATATATCACGCGACCTTAGAGAAAAGATAGCAAAAATCCCGGATGTAAAGTATCTTGAGGTAGCCCCTTACGGTTCTACGCCGCTTTCGAGTATCCGTGCAGCGGTCGATGCCACGTTGAGCAGTGATACACTCGATCCGCTTTTGAATGCAGGCAAAAAGGTGCAAAAAGCACTCTCCCATACACAAGGCGTTGTGTCGACCGCGACGACATGGGACAAAGACAAAGTGATCTACGATCTTAAAGTGGATGAGGCTGAAGCGATGCGCTACGGACTGAAACGTGCCGATGTGGTCACACAGCTCCAGCTGGCACTGCGCGGGGCACCGGTAGCGACATTTGCCCGGGTCAACAGTGCGGACTACAGTGTACGGGTATGGCTGCCTGCCAAGCAGCGTGATCAGCTTAGCACAGTGATGCAGATGCTGATAGATACACCAAAAGGAAAGATTCCGTTGGGCAAGATCGCTTCGCTTGACTCCTATAAAGAGCCAAGCCTTATTACAAGAGACGGTTTGCAGTATACACTCGAGGTCTATGGTGATAGAGAAAAGGCAGCGATCTCTCACATTATGGCAAGTTTTGAAAAGCAGTTGGCTTCGGTGAATCTCCCGAAAGATGTCACACTCGAGCAGACAGGGGAGATCAAACAGTTCAAAGCATCGGCAGAGCGGATGATCGGTGCTATTATTACGGCGGTGGTGCTCATATTCCTGACGCTCATTGTGTTGTTTGGCAATATCAAGATCTCATTGATGATCCTCTTCTCGATTCCGTTGACAGTCATCGGTGCTTCATGGACGATGCTGGCCATCGGCTACCATGTCTCCATGCCGGCGATGATGGGCTTTATGCTCCTCTCGGGTATCATCGTCAACAATGCCATCTTGCTGATCCACTTTGCAATGGAGCAGATACAGCTGGGCAAAGCCAAGCGCGAAGCGATGCTTGAAGCGATCAAGATACGTACCCGTCCGGTACTTATGACCGCTTTTGCCGTGAGTGTCGGTATGCTTCCAATCGCGCAGGGGACCGCTATCGGTCTGGAGAGACTCGCTCCACTTGGCGCAGTGGCCATCGGCGGGCTCATCGTCGGAACGCTGATGACGCTGATCTTCATTCCGATCGTTTTCATCTGGACGGTCAAAGAGTCCAGTATCAGAAAGATGGAGATGTAGTTTTCTCTGCAAAGAGAAACGGGCGTTTCCCCTTCTTTACAGGTATGTGTGGCAGAAGCCGGATTCAATCAAAGATAGATGATCTTGATTGTGACCTCTTTGTCCTGCTCCACTGGAAAGCTTGCCTTTTTAAAGTCCGGCAAATTGAAAAAATTGATCGTCTTGAAGTTTGAAAGACCTACACCTTCTTCAGGCATGATCAGCCCCTTGTCGATCTTGTGGTTGTTATTTGCATCGTGAAAAATACTGACAGCATATTTTCCTTTGGGCAGATCTTTGAATACTGCTTTTGCTTTTGTGCCGGTTATGGGCACACGCTGCATTTTATAATACTTGTTCAATGCTTTGTCCGGAATGCTTCCCTCTTTATTGTAAAGAGAGAATTGTACCTCTCCTGTGTCATTCTTTAAGCCTGTCGCTACCACTGTCAAAGTCTCAGCCTGTACAGTCAGTGCGGCGCAGAGCATGCCAAGAGCGATTAATTGTTTTTTCATAAAAAGTATCCTTATGTGTTAAAGTGACTGCATCATAGTGAAATAACATGAATTAAATGTGTATTTTGTCTCATAGGATGGATGAAATATCAAAGATTCATACTCGGTTAATATTGAAAGAGTATATTTGTTTAGATTAACATAAGGATAAGCAAATGGAATATAAAGCGTTTTTTGATGAGATAGAACAGATCAAACTTCAGGATGAATTGGCAAAATTTCTCGGTGTGAACAGTGACGGAATCATTGAGATTAGCTATATCGACATTGTCAAGACAGCAGGACACAGCTGTGGTACAGTGGCGGGTGCTTACCTGACGGCCGAGATGGGATTCAAAGCACTTTTTGGTGAGAAGGTACCAAAGCGGGGAGAGATAAAAGTTGAGCTTAAACGTAAGCCTGAAGAGGACAACGCCGGTGTAGTAGGCTGCGTACTCTCCAATATTACCGGAGCAACGACCGATTATGGTTTTGGCGGCATTCCTGGGGGAAAGTTCAATAGAAGAAATCTGCTTTTTTACGGAGCGGACATTGAAAGTGATGTGCGCCTAACACGTCTTGACACGGGAGCATCGGTAGAAGTGAACTATCGTCCGGGTAAGGTTGTCAACCCCATGCAGATACTGATGAGCGCCATCGGAGAAAATGCGACAGAAGAGGACAAAGCCTCTTTCCCGACACGTTTCCAGGAGATGGTTAAAAAGATATTCGACAATAAGGAACTTGTAATAGAGATTGTTTGATATTTCGAACAGAATTTTTATGTAAGTATGTGCCAACCTGCAAGCAAAAGCAGGATGGTAAAAGGGAAGAAGGTTAGTGTTTAACCACGTCCTTTTCCGCCATTTTCATTGCCTTTGTCATTTTGGGGATATTCAGGATGACAGAAACTGTATCCAAGTGCATCAGGAATTGAACAGCAGCCATCGGTGATCCCCATGTCTTTCAGTCCCTGATCAAATGCCCAGTAATGGTTATAGCTTCCGTCTCTTAAAAACTCGAATACGGTTACAACATCTGCAGCATTGGAAGCCTGCGCCTTTTGGATATCTTCATCAAGATCACTGACATCAACGACTTCGACCATACACCCGACCTCCAGTGCATCCTGCATTGACTGTATGCCTTTGTCGTAAAGCAGGTCGTAGAGGTATTGTACTTGCTCAACAGGGTAGGTACCGTTACCGATACCTGCGATACTGTAAGGTATATCCGTGTCGGGGTACTGTGTCATATTCAGATCATATTTTTGTGCCAACTGGTTGACTGCATCTATATGTTTGACTTCAGCTTTGGTAGCAATGTTCTTCAGTTGTTTGGCAGGCTGTATGGTATAGATATTGATGTAAACATCATGTGCCAGACCCTCTTCACTGTACATATAGGCCAAAGCATCTTTTGTTTCCTGTGTCAGGTTTGACATAGGACCGTCAATGGCAGTCTGGACATCAGCGGGAAGCTCCCCTGAAGATGTTGAGCCTCCCGGGTTTCCTGTACCTGAGCTGCCGCCTCCACATGCGTTCAGACCTATGGCTATAGCCAATACAGCACCGATTGAGAGTGTGTTTCGGATGAGATTCTTCATATCAAGTTTCCTTTTTTGTTATAAAGTGTTCTAATATAATTCATAGTATATGCATATACTATAAATTATATGTGAATTGATTTTTTATCATCTGTTGCA
The DNA here is from genome assembly GCA_015493425.1 of Sulfurovum sp. GTDB lineage: Bacteria > Campylobacterota > Campylobacteria > Campylobacterales > Sulfurovaceae > Sulfurovum. The sequence goes on along the minus strand of WGDG01000264.1, from coordinate 21,063 downwards.
AGGTATTACATACCTGTGGATGTCGTATGTTCTGAAAGAAGAGAACCCATGAGACAGTAACGGTTCGGTAATTGTATATTCTTCTCAATACTGATCGTGTCAAGATCTATCTTGTAGAGAGTACTGTCATGATCGGTATTGAACATAAAGTAGAGTTTGTTATCTACAATATGTGTGGTATGTGACTGCATGGTGATACCGTCATAAATATGGTCGTCAAAAGTCAATGTCTTAATCAGTTTGTGATCTTTCGGGTTGCTGGCATTATAAAATGATTTGAAAGTGTCATAATGGTTTGTGGTGATAAGCATAGTACCATAGAAGGTGAAATGTCCTATACCTTTCCCTGATTTGAATGTATCGGCAAGACCCAGGTTTGCAAGGTCCAAAACAAAAACATTACCTTCAGCTGAACCTATATAGATATAGTTTTGAGTAGGGTGAAATGCACCGTGATGTGCACCCCATCCTGCAGCGGTGAAGTCATCGGGTAATCCACTCAAGTCTGACAACAGACGCTCCATAAGTACGTTGATCTTTCCGTGCACAACGGAAAATTTCAAGATACCGGGTGAGGCAGCATTCTGTTCTCCCTCCTCGATACCATAAAATATACCCTCTTTCAACATCACATGGTGCACTGAACTTTTGGTAATGAATTTATCGATCGGGAGGAAATTACCCTTCTCATAGAGTTCAACGGTATTCTCTGTTCTGTCCAGAATCAGGAAATGTGTATCGTCTACCCAAACCGGGTGTCCGGTCGCATTGCTTCCTCCATACGAGATTGGTTCTGTGTAGCTTGAATCTGCATAGGTCATAGAGGCAACATCGGAATTGATGATCGCAGCAGCTGGTTCATTGGCAGAGGTAAGCAGGATGTCATTGAGATTGATCTTGATGGAGCGGGGATAAAAAGATAAAGGAACCTCTTTTGTGACCGTATTCGTGATGGGGTCTAATATACCTATGACATAGTCTTTTCGATTAAGGACATAGAGTTCATCCCCCAGTGCTTGTGCGATCTCATACGGATATTCACCATTGCTGCTGATCGTTTGTACCTGCTGCATAAGTTTGAGATCCAGTCCGATAACATCATTGTTGATGATGTCTCCATAGTAGAGGGTATCATTAACGGTCGTGACAACAGTTGTCTCATCCATTGAATCATCCATATGGTCTCCTGGACCACAACCTAAGAGTAGAAAAGCGGGGAGTAGATAGAAGGCATAGCGCATAAAAGTTTCCTTATATAAAATGAAGAGTAAAAAATGAAGATACTGTACCCACAAAAGGGTGAGAAGAAAAATGGAATATAGAGGAGAGTACTCTCCTCATTTGAAAAAGGGAGACTTATCGTTTTCCGCGACCGCCACCTTTACCATGCATTTGACCACCGCCAGATCCATCTCTCAGTCGTTTTTGTTCTCCATGACCTGAACCGGTTGAACCGTAACGATATTGTTGCTTTTCCTGGTACTTTGCTTCGTTGGCACCGGCACCGTATTTATTTTTCATTTGATTCCGGTATGCCTCCTGATTCGTTTCTGAAGCATTTGCCGTCAGTGTGATGGTGGTGAGAAGCAGTGAAGTAAGTAAAAGTTTTTTCATAGTTTGTCCTTTTTTGATCAATATGTACCATGTAGTTGTTTCCATGGAGTATGCAAAGTATAAAGTAAGAGTGTTACCTTGGTGTTACCCGTTGCAAAATTACATCTTGCCTTTCATGCCCATTCCTCGTCCTTGCCCGCCTTTAAAATCTGCTGGCGGGAAATTGTCGTACATCCATGCTGTAATAGCTTCAAGTTCGGTTTTTGTCACATTTCCTTTTTGTGAAGGCATCAGACCAAATCTCTGAATCTTCTGTGGCATGCAGACGGCTTTTGTTTTACTGGGCTGAAGTACATAGTCGACCATGAATGGTACAGCCTGCTCTTTTGTAGGGTATTTCATTTTTACATGACGCATAACACCCATAAGGGGCGGTGCCATCAGGGATGACATATCGGCAGGTTTTGTCTTGACGTGGCAGATACCGCATTTGTTGTCAAAGAGCGTTTCTGGATTTTGTGCAGTCGCAGCGGTGACGGTTGAAAGTAAAACAGCTGTAATAAGAAGAGTGTTTTTGTGTATCATAGGAATCCTTTTAGTTTGGTTATAGATATTATAATATTTGTTTATGAACTAAAAGTGGATTAGATAGAATGTTCCAACCTGCATCCTGGCAGGCTGGAAAGAAGGAAGAGATGGAGAGAAAAGAATTAGTGTTTATTCTGTCCTTTACCACCATTCTCATTTTGAGGATATTCGGGATGACAGAAATCTGTTCCAAGTGAACAACACCCTTCGGTCACACCTTTGTTTTTTAGTCCTTTGTCAAATGCCCAGTAGTGCTTGTAGCTTCCGCTGAGAAGTACATTCCATGTTGCTACGAGATCGCTCGCATTAACCTTTTCTGCAATTTGGATCTCATCGAGAAGATCCTCTACATCAGTGACTTCAACTTTACACCCGACTTCAAGTGACGCTTGCTGAGAAGCTTGTCCTTCTGTATATAGTGTGTCGTACAGGTCCTGAATATCCTGTACGCCGAATTCTCCCGGCCCAAATGCTCTTAACTCCTCTTCTGAGTAGTTTTCTTTGTAGTCAACAAGGTTGGTGATGTTCAGATCATAGCGTTGAACAAGTGCCTCGACCATCGCCTGGTGTTTCGTTTCCGACTGTGTTGCGATCTTCTCAAGCTGTTGTGTCGGATAGATCTTATTGAGTTCCAGGTAAAGATCTTTTGCCAGTTTTTCTTCATTCCACATATAGGCAATGGTATATTTTTGTGCATCTGTCAAATCTGACATAGGATACTGTGAAAGATCTATACCATGTTCCGAATCTGAACCATTGTGGTCCATTCCCATGTCCCGCATGGTCTCTCTGAGGTGTTCCTGTGCTTCTGTCTGCGTACGAACATGTGCAATAGATGCCTGAGACATATACTGCATCAGGTTTCCTTCATGGAAATTTTCATTTTCAAAGAGGGCTTTGACATTATCAGGGATCTGAATGCCGTCACTTAAGTCGTCATTTTCATCGAGTGACTGCAAAAGCTGTGCCATAGCAGTCACTTTCAGATCAGTAACGTTCTCTCTGTCTGTTCCTACCATGTCCTGTGGAAGAACATAACCGTCTTGAGGCAATGTTTCGATCTCACCCAGTACCATTTTGCCGATTCTGAAACGTACCTGGTTCATGTTCTGACAGGTAAATGCACCGTCTGCGCCGGTGACCTTGTCCATCTCATTGTCTGCTACACAGTCATAGTCCATGTTTTGTACGGCTGAATCCACCACATACCCTGTTGCTGTGCTCAAGGTTGAATCTGTACTGGTAACAGTATCGCTTCCTCCGCTGCATCCCACTAAAAGTAATGAAGCTGTAATGGCCGATCCGAATATATATTTTTTGATCATCTGTTCTCCTTTTTGATAAATGATAGAAGAAGTATGAATCAGTAGTGTTACTTAAGTGTTACCTTGGAAAGCTGAAGTGTTACCTTTACTGTTGTTCCCTCAACAGTGAGACGGGGTTTGATATGCAGTTGCTCAGAGAGTCCCCTGACGATATGCAGGCCGATGCCGAGTCCCCGTTCACTCTCTTTGTAGAAACGTTCAAAAACCTTGGAAGGCTCTTTGATACCATGACTGCTGTTAGTGATGATCAGAGAATCTCCAATGGTCTCAATACGTATGAAACCATTAGAAGTATTGTATTTGCATGCATTGCTGAGAAGATTGTAAATAATACGGCTGAAGGCATGACGGTCTGTCAGTAAAATACGTTCATCCTCTTCGACAGTCCACTGAAGATAGTGATACATGGGCGCAAAAAAGGCGACCTGTTCGTCTACCACTTCCTGAAGTCTGAACCGTTCACTCTCACTTTTTGTTTTTTCCAGGTAGGCATTGAGGTTGTTGTGGAGCATGGAGATCGCTTTGGTACTGCGTGTAATGCTCTCCACCTCCTCATTTTTGGCATCCATCATCTTGAGATTGATAAGGATGTTGCTGATGGGAGTATTGAGATCGTGTATGATATCTTTTATGAAAGTCTCCAGCAGTGACAAAGACCTTCGCAGAGGATTGAGCGCATAAAAAGAGAAAAGCAGAGAGATGATGAAGGCAAGCAGGGTAAGAAAAAGAAACTGGTACAGAATGCCTTTTCTCAATGTCTCAACCTGTTTGGTGAATGCTGTTCTGGGGTAATAGACCTTGAGCATGTCCCGGGGAGAAGAGGGCATGGGTACAAGTATGTAAAGCGATCTGTTATCCATATAGAGTTCATAGGGGGATCTGTTTTTTTTGTGCGGAACAATGTCTATGTCGAAACGGGTATCGTCAAAAAAGAAACTGTAGTTTTTCATCTCGAGAAAAAGGTTTTCTTTTAAATGTTCTTCCTCTATCTTTTCGTACTGGTAGAAGATGAAGGTCAAAAAAGCTTCTATCACCAGAAAAAAGAGGAGAAAACTCTTGATCAGCGACTCTTTTTCAGATAATTTTATAGCCGACTCCTCTAACGTTTTCTATGGATACGTTAAGACTTTTTTTCAGTTTTGTGATATTCACACGCAGGGCGACATCGCTCGGGTTCTCATGAAGCAGAAGCAGCTCTTCTTTGGTCACAGGATTGGGGTGGTTTTTGATGAGTGCCAGCAGTATGTTTTTTTGTACCTGTCCCAGGTAAAGTTCCTCTCCATCTTTATAGACACTGTCATCCCGGAGGTCTATTTCAAAGTTTTTGAACTTCAGGGTTTTTTTCAAGCCGGATGTCTTTGCCTGAATGCGCACCAGAAGTTCGTCGGGATCAAAAGGCTTTTTCAGGTAGTCATCGGCACCTGCAATGAAGCCTTTGGTCACGCTTTCCACATCGACCAGTGCCGAGATGATGATGGTCGGTGTCGTATCTTCGGCATCGCGCAGGTCACTCAGCAGATCGATACCGTTAATGAGCGGGACATTGATGTCGAAAAGATATAGGTCGTAGCTGTTGGCGTAGGTAAGCTCCATCGCCTCCTCTCCGTTTTTTGCCCATGTTACACTGTAGCCGTTGCGCTCGAGATACTTCTTGAGTGTTTTGGCAAGATTGGGGTCATCTTCAAGCAAAAGAAGTTTAATCAAAGTAAGCTCCTATGGTAAAGGTAACGATATGGCTGTAGGAAATGTCATCAAATGTATGGCTATAGTTCAGCGTGGCATAGACAGATTGGTTGAACCGGTAGGAATTGTACCATGAAACAGCCCGGTAATCATCGGTATCTGGGTAGTAGTTCTGCGCATAATTGTATGAGAGTGCCGTGTACCACTTGTCGGTGACGCTGTAGCCGTACCCTGCAGAAACAGAGTGGAAATTCTCATAATCGATGACATCGCTGTCTCCACTGGCGGTATAGCTGTAGTAGAAAAAGAGATTGTGTTTCTTTTGGAAGAAGTATTCGACATTCACGGAAGCGTAATAGTCGTTATCTCTCTCCTGTTCCCTGCTTTCCCGGTCACTGAGATCAAATTTGGTACCCACAGAGAATCGCGTGCGTATATTGTCTTTGACGAATGTATAGCCTGCGGTCAGGTAAAGATTGTTCTCTGCAACATCGTTGGAAAGGTTGGTTACATAGTAGTTACTGTTGGCAATGGAAAAATTCCACTCTTTAATCATATAGTTGGCATAGATATTCAGATTGCTGACAGTGTCGTCTATCTGGTTGAAACTGGTATCACTTCCGATCTGTACAATGAGTTTTCCGGGAAAGAGTTTGTTTTGGGAGCAGCCGTATTTGTCAACCAGTTCATCAAAAGGTGTGCCGGGGCAAAGGTCTATGCTGTCGTCTACACCGTCAATATCACTGTCAGTGTATCCGAACAGCAATACACTCGCTATGAAAAAAAAGCCGACGAGACGAGGAAGCATTATCTATGGCCTCCTGGTTGCCTGAAATGCTGAGAAGGCATTTGTGGACTTTTATGAGGCATTGAGGGGGCGGATTGAAGGGGTGATTGTGGTGAAGAATGTGTCTGCATTCTTCCGGAAGAGGGCATGTTTTGTACAGGGCCTGAAGAAAGACCTTCATGACTTGTATGCTTCTGCATGCCTCGTTGCATACCGTGTCGCTCACCGGAAAAACCTTTTTGAAGATCCATCATGACTTTTCGGCGTGTATTTTGGTTCATGGAACGCAGTTGGACTTTGAGGGCATTCATCGCTTTTCGGCGTTCGTCGCCTTGACTTTGTTTAACTTTTTGTACAAGTTGCTTTACTGTCTGTTCGTCAGATGTTTTCTTATTGGCACTTAACAGAGAAACAGTTACAAATAGCGATAAGACTAAAATAAATAGTTGCTTCATATATTCTCCTTTGCCATTATAGTATAAAGTTTTTGTTAGTTGATTGTTACTTTGACATCAATCGGTTTTCTCGGGTACAACATATATCTTCATCCTGACATCATAGAGATCGACATAGGCATCGATCAACTTCTGCAGTGTTTTGTCATCGAGTTCTGACGGTTCTTTGAGAGGGAACTTCCTGAAGAACGGTTTGGGCATGATCGATGCCTGGGTGGAGGGTGCCTTTAAGTACGCGTAGATCTTCTGTCTGATGACTGACGTGGAAGAGTACTTCAGCAGGTAGCGGCGGTAGATTATCTCCGAAGGGATCTGCTGTTGTGCATGACAGGATAAACATGCTTTTTGCAGTAAATGTTCATCTACATGATTCTCTCCCCATAATGAAAAAAATGCCATGCAGAAAATGAATACTATTTTTGCCATGTAACACTTACCTCCGTTCCCTGATCTGTTTTTGAGTCTATCGTTATCTCAAAACCGTAAGACTTCACTACCTGATGGACAATATCGAGCCCTATGCCGAATCCGCCCTCGATGCTGTTGGCACGTTTGAAGCGTTCTTGGATCGTAGCGAGTTCTTTCTGGGCAATGCCGACGCCGCTGTCTTTGATGCGGAAATACTGAGATGTCAAACTGATCTCCATACTGCCGCCGGTTCTGTTGTATTTGATGGCGTTTGATATGAGGTTGTCTAGAAGGCGAATGGCGGCACCTTGATATCCAGAAGCATCAGGTCTATATCGGTTTCATAGAGTATATCTTTTGCCTGGTGGGCATCGTAGGCGGAGAGTACGGCATACGCATGGTGCTCAAGGAACTGCCTGATGGTATGGTTCAGCTGCAGATCGTCTTCGAGAAGCAATATTTTCCTTTGCAATTCAAAGCCTTTTGTATCTATGATTCACTATTTTATCAGTTTTCGGGAGCTATTCCCCAAAAATAAAAAAATAATATAAGTAATTTGTTATCTGCATAGTGTAATCATTGTATATCAACTGTATGTGAATTCAGGTAAAAAATTCACATACAGTTGATATAGCAAACACACAATGTAAATGTTATACAAGGAACAATAAGGCTAAAAAAATACTCGTGGTAGCATCCGCCCTCACTACAATTCTCCTGGCACAGGAAAATGATGCACAGCTGTTGACGAATAATTGTGCCTTCTGTCATATGCTGAAAACACCGCAGTTTTTCGAGCTGCAAAACCTGACTGCGCCGGCAATAGATGCAGTGGTTTTCCATGTAAAACTTGCAAAAGAAAAGTCTGAAGAGCAAGAGGCATTTATCGTCGACTATGTGCTCAATCCCGATGTTTCCAAATCGATATGTGAATCAAACAAGGTAGCCAAATTCGGGATGATGCCTTCACAAAAAGGAAAGGTGAACAAGAAAGAGCTTGAAGAGATAGCGAACTATATGCTGGCAGGATACCTGCAGGGTTCTTTCACTGTGATGATTAAGGAGATGCAGGCAAACGATAAAATTTATGCACTGAGCAATTCGCCTTTTTTGATCAACAGTGATTCACTGCCGCACTTTACAAAGCTTTTGGTTCTAAACTGGGACAAAGGAGGTCTTGACCTCGGTAAAAAACAAAAAGAGAACCTCATGAAGGTAGGCAAAGAAACTTTGCGGACAGTCAAGTGTATCAAAAAGAAGTTAAAACCCTTGACCGATGAAGTCTCTGAAGCGATGATCGACAGAGAGGATCCCAAAAGTATAGAGAAACAGCTCAAAAAGATTGCTGCACTGAAGCTTGAAGCAACACGAATGCATCTCAAATGTATTGCCGATACCACTGCAATACTGAGCGACGAGCAGGTGGAGTATCTACTCCCTTTTTGGCAATATGCAAAAACAACCGTGATTCAAACGATAATTTTTTTCATTTAGAATTAAGAGGTTTTGGTGTAAAGTTCCTCATTCATTAGAAAATAAAGGAGTGTAATGCGATCCAAACTAGTATTTCTCGTTGTATTTATGCTCTCTTTTGTTATTGTGCACGATACAGTACTCACAATGATTGATCACAACAATAAGGCCGGTGTGATCTCCTCGTTGGAGAGTTATACAGTATCGGAAGCAAGTACGGATATCCATCAACTACATAATATGTTTCATTTTGTTGCACTTGTCTATACAGAGTTTCCCTCTATGGATATTCATACCAAGAAACAAACCATTGAGTATTACATACCAGAGTATATTCTACCCTATAAAAAGAGCATCATCAAACCCCCGATAGTATAATTCTACTACCTCACACTACCCTTGACTCAAGCATCATAAAAAAACAGACTGTTTTGTGCCATCATTTTAAACTTGTTTTAGCTTCACCCTTTAATGGGTATTTTCGAATATGGATTTCGAATAAAGTTCAGAATAGCGAGTTTTAAGGGCTCAATCAACATAACAGAATAGTAAGAAAAGGAACAGGTATATGAAAATAACAGTATGGGTTATACCACTTTTTATAGCCGGTATGGCAGCTGCCGAGCAGTTGAAGGTAGAGAGCTCCATACCGCTCACGATCTACAATCACAGACCAAGCGTGCAGTTGCATCACCGACAGAAGCTGCAGCGACTGTGCCAAACAGAACCGGAAGAGGCCGAACGGATCGCAATGAAAGTGTGCCATGCACGAAAGATTCGTTCCAGAAAGCTGAAACATAAAGGACAGCTGCTCTTTTACCGCATTGCTACGGAACACTGCACCATAGAGATTAATGCACTGGACGGGGCGGTCATCTCCAAAACAACAGACCGGAATGCCAATGAAAAAGGAAAAAAACAATGAAACTGAGATATATAATGTATGCCCTTTTACTAATGCACGGGGCATATGCATCGACGTATACACTTGATAAAGTATTGGCATCGATAAAAAAAGATGGTGCACTGACAAAGGCACAATATTACGAAAGACTCTCTCTTGCGGCAAAGAACCGGGCAGATACGGCAGGAGACCCTTTCTCGTTGACAGCAGCAGGGGCACATGCCGTTCCGTACATTGGTAAAAGCGGTACTGAGTATACCATAGGTCTTTCAAAGAAGATGATGATGCCTGGCGTGCTTTCACAGGAGCAGCGTATTACACAGCTCTCCAATGATGCCTATATGCTGGAAAAAGAGATGGAACTGCTCGATTTTGAGAACGGTATGAAAAACCTCTATCATCAGCACTGTCTTGATGCACAGAAGTACAGAAGTTTCAGAGCAAGCTATCTGGATTTTGTCAAGCTCTATAAAAAGAAAGAGAAAGCCTATCTGCATCAGGAGATCTCCAAAATGGAGCTTATTCAGCTGGAGACTGAAAAGAACAGACTTTATGCACAGCTTCAGGCACTGAAGATGCAGCAGCGTATTTCCAGACAGAGGTTAATGATACTCGGGAACATTCCGAACAAAGAGAGTGTCGTTTTTTCCTGCCGTGATATGTATCCTGTCCAAAGCAGGGTAGACTACAAAGAGCCGTTCTCCTTGTCAAAAAAAGCGTATGAAAAACGCATACAAAGTACCGAGGATAGGCTGAAACGCTACTCCAGGTCAGTTGACTCTATTGACACTTATGTACAGTACATCAATGAACTGGATACGGAGAGATATGCTATAGGGGTCTCTATTCCTCTGAATTTCACCAATCGCCGTTTTGAGGAGGAGCGTGCAGCTGCTATGTATAAGAATAGTGCACTTCAGTATGAGTTCAAACAGAAGATGCATCAGAAACGGAGTGCGCTTATGGAACTGCGTTCACAGCTGCAGAGTCATGCCCTAATGATCAATGCCTTGCGAAAGAATGAATATGATTATACCCAAAAGCTTTTCCCTATGGTACAAAAGAGCTTTTCCCTTGGAGAGATCTCGGTTTTGGAGTATTTGATGAACAGACAAAAGCTTTATCAGATACGACAGGCGATCTATGCGGAAAAGGAAGCTTACTATACAACACTGTTTAGATTTTATACGATCAGTGAAACAAAGGATAAAAAATGAAAAAACGATTGATACTGCTTGCAACCCTTATGTGCTTTGTCCAGGCTGAAGAAGTGAAATTGACGCCGAAACAGGAGAAGAACTGGGATATCAAGGTAGCCGAACCCGCAAGAGCCGATAGTTACCCTCTGGGGAGGATTATCGTTGAAGTAGTAACTCCTCCGACACTGCTGCATACGATATCTTTGCCGTTTGAGGCCAATGTACATAAACTTTATGTCGCAAAGTACCAAAAGGTGAAGCAAGGCGAGATATTGGCGGAAGTGACAGGAACCAAATGGATTGTAGTGCAGCAGAAAGCCATTGCAGATGCCATTGAGTACCGTCATCACAAACATTTGACAGAGCGAAAGATTATGCTTTGTAAAGAGGGGATCATTCCAAAAAAAGAGTGTAAGGCTGCACGTGCCGAATTAGAAACGGACAAAATCAAGATTGCAGCTGCCAAAGCACTGTTAGAGAGTTACGGTGCGGACCGTGAAAGTATTAAGGCTCTTTTCAAAAGTTTGAAAATTGCAAGGACTCTCAAGGTGAAAAGTGATGTGTCAGGAAGTATCATTGTGCTCAATGCCACACCGGGTAAGAGTACAAGTCCCTCTGATGCGCTCTTTGTGATCAAACAAAAAGGATCACTCTGGATCGAAGCCAATATCGAAGCACTGCGTACACTTAAATTGAAGGAAGGAGAAAGGGTACGGCTTTCGGTAGCCGATAAAGTGTTCGAGTCCCGTGTCTTGCAGCTTTCGGATGTGATTAACCGTGAAAATCAGACAAGAAGGGTGCGTTTTTCTGTCCCGGAAAGTGTACAGCTTGCTTCTGGTTTGATACTGAGTGCTGACCTGATCGTTTTTGGAGATGTACTGAAACTGAAAAAGAGTGCCGTGATCAAAGAGGGAGGTACACAGATCGTCTTTATGCGGACGCAGTTTGGATTTAGAGCTATTCCAGTAGAGGTGATGGCGGAAGATGATACCTTCTACTATATCAAGCCTTCGGCTCTGCTAAAAGGTGAGGTTGCGGTGAACTCCCTTGCCATTCTGAAGAACCTGTTAGGCGGAAATGATGAATAAGATCATCAGTTTTGCTCTCGCAAGACGCTTCTTTGTTTCACTGCTGGCACTTGCGATTCTCGGGTTCGGAATCAAGACCTATAATGAGCTTCCTGTCGATGCTTTTCCCGATATCTCTCCGACACAGGTGAAGATTATTATGAAATCCAGCGGGATGACACCTGCCGAGGTCGAGTCACGTATTACTACGCCTATTGAGATGAAGATGGTGGGTATTCCCCACGAGACCATGATGCGTTCGACCACCAAATACGGTCTGTGTGATGTTACGATCGATTTTGAGGATGGTACCGACATCTACTGGGCAAGACAGCAGGTGAGTGAGCGTCTGGGAGAGGTCAAAGATGAACTGCCGGCTGATATCAGCGGCGGATTGGCACCGATCTCTACGCCGCTTAGTGATATATTGATGTTTACGATAGAGTCGGATGCACTGGGTCTGGAAGCAAAACGTACACTCCTTGACTGGGTCATCGCTCCGAAACTGAGGGCAATCAGCGGTGTTGCAGAGGTTAATGCACTTGGCGGAAAGGTCAAGACGTATGAAGTGGTGCCAGATCTGGACAGAATGCGTGCTATGGGCGTGACACTTGATGATATTCTTCTGACGCTTGAGAAGAACAACCGAAATGACGGTGCGGGACGGGTATCACAGGGGGTAGAGAGTATTCTGATACGTAGTGTCGGCAGACTGAAAAATATTTATGACATTAAAACGCTTCCGGTCAAGAAGATAGATTCCCGTGTCGTAACGATTGCAGATGTGGCGACGGTGCATTTTGGACACTTGACACGATCGGGGTTTGTCAGCAAGAACGGTGAAGGTGAAGCGGTCGAAGGACTAGTGCTGGGCCTCAAAGGTATCAACACCGAGTTGGTTCTCAACGCCGTCAAAGCGGAACTTTCCCGTATCGAAAAGATGCTGCCAAACGGTACGAAAATAAATATATTTTATGATCGCTCCGATCTAGTTAACCTTGCTACCGATACAGTGAAGAAAGCACTTTACGAAGCGATCATCCTCATTATGGTTATTCTGCTTCTGATGCTGGGCAACCTGGCATCGGCGGTTAGCGTCGCACTCATTTTGCCCTTTGCCCTTTTGATGAGTTTTATCGCCATGCAGTACTTCGGTTTGACTGCGAACTTGATGAGTCTAGGAGGACTTGCCATTGCAATCGGTATGCTGGTGGATTCAGCCGTGGTCGTTGTGGAACATATTACGGCGGAGCTTGGCAACTCCAAGCGAAAACGCCAGAGCAAGCTGCATATTATCTATGAAGCTACAGTGGAGATGGCACCCTCTATCATTACGGGTGTACTGATCATCATCATTGTATTTATGCCGCTGCTGACCCTGGAAGGGCTGGAGGGGAAACTCTTTAAGCCGGTGGCACTGAGTATCATCTTTGCACTTTTCAGTTCACTGATACTGGCACTCACACTTATTCCCGTGCTCAGTTCGTTTATTCTCAAAAAGCGTCCGGACAAAGAGTCACCTATTGTTAGAATGATTGTCAAGGAATATCGTCCCATACTCAACTCTGCCATTAAGCATGCAAAAGTAACCATCGCAGCGGTTTTGGTACTCTTTGGCATTTCATTGGTATTTGCCGATAAAACCGGAAAGACCTTTATGCCGACAATGGATGAGGGGAGCATTATTATCGGTGTGGAGATGCTTCCTTCCATTTCACTCAGAGAGAGTCTTGCTTTGAACTTGAAGGTGCAAAAAAAGCTGCTTACTCATGTTCCCGAGATCAAAGAGATTATTGCAAGAACCGGAAGTGACGAGCTCGGACTTGACCCTATGGGGCTGAACGATACCGATACCTTTTTGGTACTTAAACCCAAAGAAGAGTGGCGTATACCTTCCAAAGAATTTGTTATCAATGAGATACGGAAAGTACTCGATGAGTTTGTCGGGATCGAATACAGCTTCACCCAACCCATTGAGATGCGTGTGTCTGAAATGTTGACAGGTGTAAGAGGTGACCTTGCTATTGCGATATTCGGAAATGACAATAAGAAGCTTGAAGAGATTGCTGTGAAGATCAAATCACTTCTCGAAAAAATCCCGGGAAATGTTGATGTCTACAAAAAAGCCAATGAGGGTGTCGAGTACTTCGAGTTGGAGTTTGACAAAAAAACGATGGCTTACTACGGTATTAGTCAAGAGGCACTCAACAGTTTCCTTAAATCGATGCTTACCGGTGTGGATGTGGGGATCATTCAGGAAGGGATGCGACGTATTCCACTTACGATCAAGGGAAAGAAGGATCTGCGTAACTCTTTGGATAAGATACGCAACCTCTACTACCCTATTGCGGAAGGCAAGGCAATCCCTCTGAGCAACTTCGTAAAATTTGTCTCCAGTTCAGGTCCTGTGCAGATCGAGCATGAACACGGTTACAGAAAGACCATCGTGCAGTCCAATGTCGAGGGGCGAGACCTTGTCAGTTTTGTCGAAGAAGTTCAAAAACGAGTAGTGCAGGATATCAAGATGCCTCCGGGTTACTATGTCGAATACGGCGGTGAGTTCAAAAACCAGCAGCGGGCTGCATCCAGACTGGCAATCATCGTACCGTTAGCTCTTTTTCTAATTTTCATACTGCTCTTTATCTCTTTCAGTTCCCTCAGACAGGCGATGATTGTGCTTATCAATGTACCATTGGCACTTATTGGAGGATTTATCGGGCTCTATTTCAGTGGGGAGTATCTCTCAGTACCGGCTTCGGTAGGCTTCATCGCCCTTCTTGGTATTGCCGTTTTGAACGGAGTCGTACTGGTCAACTACTTCAACTACCTGGTGAAAAACGGTTCCGATCTCAGGGAGGCAGTCGTCGAAGGCTCCATCAAGCGTCTACGCCCCGTACTGATGACAGCACTGATCGCGGCATTGGGCCTCCTGCCTCTGCTTTTCGCTACAGGTCCGGGCTCGGAGATCCAGCGGCCGCTGGCGATCGTAGTGATAAGTGGACTTATCTCCTCTACGCTGCTGACACTGATCGTCCTGCCGATTCTATATTTGCACTTTTCTCAAAAGAAAGACGGAAAGGGATGATCTTGTGCTGATAATGCAGGATCAGAACTGCCCCTTGAATTTTTAAGAGGCAAGACGAGAATGAACAAATATGAAAAACTGACCATATGTTTTTTTGTTTGCAGATTGCCTCTTATTGTTGTCCCAGAAGGGTGTAGTCCTTTCACTCACTCTACAATTTTTCCCGAAATATTTAATTCAATTTACATCGAGACCTTTGTCTTCGGGTAGTAAATTTTTTCAAAAACGCTTTATTGATTCTCTTTGAAATCAACACACAATGTCCTGACGTGAAACTCATTTAAATTGACTTCTAATCTTTTCAAACATCACTCTCCCATGACTCGATGTGTATATGGATACCGAGTGCTGACATTACTTTAAGAACAGAATCCATACGTATACCTGGAGAGCCGTTTTCTATCTTGTTTAGGGTGACGATGGAAACATTGCAAAGCATTGCAGCAGTTTTCATGTCCAGCATCTGCTGTGTTCTTCTTGCCTTTATCACTTCACCGATCAACTTCAATGACAGCTGTTGGCTAAGATCTGGAGTCGGTAATGGTTTTACCTGTTTGCCCTTTGACATAATTACCTCAAAATTATACTTTTATGTATTTATAACAGATTTTGTTCTTGTTTTAAATATAAATCTACTTTTGTATAATTTTAAATAGATTTTAGCACCTAAAAATAATTCATAACATAATACACCATCAAAATATACCTCTTTTTTAGTGCAAGAATAGATACTGTATTTAAAACATCAAAATTTAAATATTTTTCATAATATAATATAGTATTGTGTTGTAAATATATATTTTGATTAACATAATGTTTATTCTATTAAAATATTATCTGCCAGGTTTGAAACCACCACTACTCTTGTAACTAGCTGTATTTTTTTGAGGTTGGATTCGTTTTCTCCATATCCCCTCCTTAACTGTTTTTACAATATTTTCTATATCTCCTTCAAGAGCACTCTTCGGTATATCATAATCCCTCATCTTATAAATCACTTCTGTGAGATTTTCATTTTCTTTTTTCTTTGCTTCAAGCTCTATATTGGCATAAGATTCTTCCCCATCAATAAATAGTTCAGGCTCATCCAACTCAGGTATACTTTCCTTTAATAATAAAAGTTGTTCGCTAAGCCATTCAATTTCTAAATCTCTCTGGGTAATATCTTCTTGCAATTTTTTGTTCTCATTATCATACGTTTCAACAGTACTCTGAGACAAACGTAGTTTTTCATCTCTTAGTTCAAACAAGCGCTTATATGTAAATTTTTTATCTGTTTTCTCCCCATTTCGATATATATCACGGTCACTATATACAAGTCCACTCAGTTTATCAATTTCCTTTTTAAGGTTTTCATTTTCTTTCTCTTCACTTTTTAATGATCGATTGGCACTGATGAGCCCTTCTTCTAAATTTAGTTTTTCACTAGTTAACTCATTAAATTGCTCTGTTAGTGAGTCAAACTTACTCTTAATCTCACTAAAGGCATCCTTCTCCTTTGCAAGTTCCTTTTCTTTTTCAGTACTGTTTTGAACTTCCTGGTTTTTCTTTGTCTCTAACTCTTCTACTTTTGCCCCAAAACCAGCAATCTCATCTTCTTTTTCCTTGATTTGATCTTTCAGGGTTTTAATATTTTGTTCTCTAAATTCATACAAGTGCTTATATGTCAACTTCCTACCTGTTTTCTCTCCATTTCTATACCCGTCTCGATCGCTATACGCAAGCTCTTTCAGTTGTTCAACTCTTTCTTTAAGCTCTTTATTTTTTTTCTCTTTTTCCTTCAATGTCTTCTTAGTGGTACTGAGCTCTTTTTCTACATTTATTTTTTTACTGTTTACCTTATTTAGTTGTTCTGTTTTTGAAGCTAACTCACTTGTTAGCACCTTAACGGCATCTTTCTCCCTGGCAAGGCCGTTTTCTTTTGTTTTTCTTAGTTGAACTTCTTGATTATATTTTTTCTCCAATTCATTCACTTTTGATGCAAGCTCGGTAACTTTGGCCTCTTTTTTTACAACCTGATCTTCCAATTCCTTAACCCGATTCTCTCGCGAATTCAACTTCTCTTCCGTATCTTGCAGTGTCATCTTCAATTCTAATATCTCTTGATACAAAGCTGTAAGATTTCCCTGTAGGTAAAATGAATTTCTTTGTTCTTCATGTTTACGGGTAACTTGCTTCGCCAAATGTTGCTCCACGCTCTCTATTTTTGCATCTTTTTGTTGCTGCTGTTCTATATGCTTAAATTTCATCATTAGCTGTCTATATTTGTTTTGTCTATCGATATGATGCTGCTCTTTTATCGATTTAACACCTTGTGCCAAGGGTATTTTTTCTTCCGGTACATACCGTAGTCCTAGATATTTTGCAACCTTTTTTAGCCTACCCTCACCGGAGATCTCCCGCTTTGAAAAACGTGCTGTCAGCCCTGTTTCGATATTAAAATCGGTATATTTGACATGCCAATGATAATTAAAAACCTTTTCAAATTCAGACATATCAGCCAACACATCAAAAACATCTTCATCTGTTCGTTCACTTAACTCATTGCTTTTTATGTACCACTTTCCATCATCTTTCAACATGATATCCCGAGACGGATAATAACTCAATCCTTCCCACTTGCCTGTTCTCACAAAATGACCTTCGTCATAATGTCCAGCCAGTTCCAGGATATGATAACCCGTCTCATCCAAGTTTTCTTTTTTTGGCTTGCGTTTAATTTTCAATTTTTTTGGTAATTTATATTCCGCAGGAGAAACATATGGTTTCAACAAATTCTCCGACATCGACTTTTGATGATGATTTTCTTCAGCTTTTTCCTTTTTCAACATATCGAACAGTTCAAGAATATCTTCTTTCCCATGATGTTCTTCAGTACTAATAACTACTTCTTTTAGTAGTGCTTCAACCTGCTTTTTTTGCATCTTTTGATTTTGGCCTGTCCTTTCAATAAATTTTTCGTTATAGACTTTTTTAGCCAACTCCTTAAACTGTTCATCGTTTAAATATGGAGCTATCCTCTCATAATAATTACCTGAAAAATTGGGGTCTGTCTCGATAAGATATTTGGGTATCTCTTTTCTAGAATTGTGGTCGGAGGAATTTTTTTTGGGCGGTTTTGGAAAGAAAGTGGCTTTTCGTTTCATAAGGTATCCATTAAAGGGTACTATGTTGCAACTTCGCACCCTTTTTTTAATAATTTCTTAAATGATACCAAAATATATCTGATATTACTCTTTACCCCTGATACACAAAACCTCTATGCCGCCAACTCACTCGCTATCATCTCCGCCTGCTTAAGTATGGTTTCGGTTGCCAGTTTCTGCATATCGGGTGGGTACCCAAACTGTCGCAATGTTCGCTTGACGATTACCTTTAGTTTTGCCCTAACACTTTCCTTGATCGTCCAGTCAATTGAGGCGTTAGCCTTCACTCTTTCAGTCAATACAACAGCCAAGTCACGTAGCACCTCTTTTTGCATAACCTCTTTCGCACTTTCATTGTCGGATACTGCGGTATAGAATGCATACTCAAAGTCGGTTAATCCCATCTCTTTGGGCTCTTCATCCATCTTGTGAATTTCCTTACTAAGCTGTATCAACTCCTCAATCACTTCTGCTGCGGTAATGATCTTGTTATGGTACTTCTGAATGGAGTTTTCCAGCATCTCCATCAGTGTCTTGCTCTGTACGATGTTCTTTTTGGCGCGGGTCTTTATCTCGTCATTGAGCAGCTTTTTGAGGACTTCCATGGCGATGTTCTTATGTTTCATCCCCTGCACTTCCAAGAGGAACTCTTCGGAGAGAATGGAGATGTCCGGTTTTTTGATCCCCGATGCGTCGAAGATGTCTATTACCTGTTCGGTCACCAGTGCTTTGTCTATGACCTGCCGGATGGTCGTCTCCATCTCCTCGTCGCTCTTTCCGCTGCCGGTACTGTCAAACTTCACCAGTCTGGCTTTGACTGCCTGAAAGAAGGAGACTTCATCTTTGACATCCATCGCCTCTTCATGCGGCACGGCAATGGCAAATGCCTGAGAGAGTGCCGTCACTTCATCGATATAGCGTTTCTTACCGTCTTCCAGTCCCAATATATGCTCTTCCGCTTCAAGAATGATGGAGAGCTTCCTTCTGGTATCTGCCTCAAAGTATTCTTCATAGGCAAATCCATGAAACATCTGCGAGACCACTTCCAGTTTTTCCAACATAAGTGCTACAGCCTGTTCCTGTGCCAATGCCGGGTCTCCCCTGCCTCCGCTGTCACTGTAGAACGACAGTGCTTTTTTTAGGTCACTGGCAATTCCCAGGTAGTCCACCACCAAACCTCCCGGCTTATCCTTGTAAACCCTGTTGACCCTTGCGATCGCCTGCATCAGGTTATGACCCTGCATTGGTTTGTCTATATAGAGTGTATGCAATGAAGGTGCATCGAAACCTGTCAGCCACATATCACGCACGATGACCAATTTCAGTTCATCAGTAGGGTCTTTCATGCGATTGGCAAGTTCCCGTCTCTGCTGCTTGGTTGTATGGTGTCTGGCGATCTCTGGTCCGTCACTGGAACTGGCAGTCATCACTACCTTAATGGCTCCCTTGTCCAGATCGTCACTGTGCCACTGAGGTCTAATCTTGATAATCTCCTCATACAGCTTCGCCGCAATCCGTCTGCTCATCGCTACGATCATCCCTTTACCCTCGAACACCTCCTGTCTGGCTTCAAAGTGGGTGACAATATCTTTGGCGACCTCTCGAATACGGTCTTCACTCCCTATGAGTGCTTCAAGCTGTGTCCATTTGGCTTTGGCTTTCTGTGTTTCACTCAGGTCGTCACCTCGAAGCTCATCATCTAGCTCTTTAACAAGCTTCTTTCCTTCATCGCTTAGATTGATCTTCGCCAGCCTGCTCTCATAGTAGATCTTGACCGTAGCACCATCTTCCACCGCCTGTGAAATATCATAAATATCGACATAATCTCCAAACACCGCAGGCGTATTGACATCGGTACTCTCTATGGGGGTTCCGGTAAATCCGAGATAGGTGGCATTGGGCAGGGCATCTCTGAGATACTTGGCAAACCCATAGACGATTTTTTTGCCAACGACATTCCCTTCGGTATCTTTCTCATCTACGGTCTTGGCTTTAAACCCGTACTGCGTTCTATGCGCTTCATCTGCGATGACAATGATGTTCTTTCTCTCAGAAAGCACATCATATACATTCCCCTCTTCGGGCTGGAACTTCTGAATGGTGGTAAAAACCACACCGCCGGAAGTCACTTTCAAAAGTGTTTTCAGGTGTTCCCTGTCTTCTGCCTGTACTGGTGTCTGCCTGAGCAGGCTTTGTGAGGAGGCGAAGGTATCGAAGAGCTGATCATCCAGATCGTTTCTGTCCGTGATCACCAGTACCGTTGGGTTGTCCAGTGCCAATACGATCTTCCCAGTATAAAATACCATCGAAAGCGATTTTCCGCTCCCCTGTGTATGCCACACTACCCCAGCTTTCCTGTCTCCTTTGGGCTGGTTCTCTACACTGGGAAGCCCATACGCCACAGGATCTTCGGCTACTTTATCTTCATAGTTATCCATAGCAACTGCCCGAAGTGTAGAAGCTACAGCTTTGTTGACGGCATAGTACTGATGGTATGCAGCCAGCTTTTTCACTGTCTCTATAGTCGTCAGTCCTGTTTTGCTGTCCTCTTTGGCACTCTTTTCATAAACAATGAAGCTGCGTACCAAATCGAGCAATGTTACAGGATTGAGCATCCCTTTAATGAGCGTTTCCACCTGGGAAACAAGCTTGGAGGCTTCACCCTTGCCGTCGCTGCTCTTCCACGCCATAAAGCGCGTCCAGCCTGCCGAGATGGTACCGGCTTTGGCTTCCAGCCCGTCAGAGATAACACAGAAGGCATTGTAGGTAAAGAGGGAAGGAATGGAGCTTTTATAGGTCTGTATCTGCTTGTAGGCGGACTTGATGGTCGCATTCTCATCGACAGGGTTTTTCAGTTCTATGACCACCAACGGCAACCCGTTCACAAAGAGTATGAGGTCCGGTCGCTTGTTCACACCGTCTTCTACAACAGTAAACTGGTTCATTACCATGAAGTCATTCGATTGCACATCATCAGAATCCACCAGCTTGACGATCTCTCCTCTGGCCACACCGTCCTGCTGCCGTTCTACGGTAATGCCCTCTGTCAGCATCGTATGAAAGGTTTCATTATCCACCAAAAGGTCAGGCGATTTGATGCGTTCTATCTGTTTATAGGCTTCTTCTATCAGGTCATAGTCAAGAGTGGGGTTGATCTTCTGGAGGGCGGAGAGTGTCTTCTCTTTGAGCAGTACCTCCTCAAAAGAGGTTCGCATGGGTGTTTCACTGTCAGGGGCAATGTCCGGAGCGTAGACATAGGTGTATCCTTGCTGCTCTAACAGTTCTATGGCAAATTCTTCTATCTCATTTTCGGTGATCTTCTCCACTCTATCCCCCTTCCAGTGCATTAATCTCATCTTCCAAAGCACGGAGTATCTCCAGTATCTCCT
>WGDG01000263.1 GCA_015493425.1 Sulfurovum sp. | reverse complement strand
CTCCTACTATACGGAACCTTTTTCCCAGGCAGAAAAACGCAGTGCAGGTTTTGGGTTGGGACTCTACATTGTTGACAGTATTTTAAAGAAGATTGGTTACCGGCTGGGATATCGACACGAAGAGGGGAACAATATTTTTATGCTGGTATCGGAGAAATAACGTTGAGTATTGAGCGCTGAGCGTTCAGGTGAGAAGCTGAAGCTTTCGGTTCTTTTTTTGTCATCCCGCACTTGATGCGGGATCTTGACGTTGTTTCAGTATTTTATGTCAAGATTCCTGCTTCCGCAGGAATGACGGAGTTTTTAAGGTTGACTTTAATCAATCCATGCAAAATACTAATCACTACTAAGCGCTTCTGCAATCAGCTCCAGCGGATTCTTGAAGATCGTTTCGACATTGGCATTGTTCATCGATTCGCTTATCTGTACCCGGCAGGCAGAACATTCGGCACTGACGTAGTGGGCTTTTGTCTCTTCTATCATGGCAGCTTTGGGTTTTCCGGCTGCTTCAGCGAAGTGGAATTTTTCTGTTTGCATTGTCACACCGCCAAATCCACAGCATCGGTTGGGGTCGCTCATTTCGACCATAGGGTAGTTGGCAGCAAGCAGGTTTCTCGGCTCTTCCCAAATACCCTGTACTTTACGTGCATGACAGGGGTCGTGGTAGGTGACCAGTTCATCGAACTGCTTGCCTTTTTCTTTCAGTAGTGTTGCAAGTTCTGTATGGTTGTGCAGCCACTCGGTTGCCATATGTACCTTTTTTGCCACCTCTTTTGCACGTGCTTCCCATTCGGGCATCTTATGGTTTTTGAAAAAGACTTCCCAGTCGTGTGTAACCATTGCCGAACAGGTCGCTTCAGGAATGAGAATGGCGTCAACATCTTCTGCCAGACTTTCAAAGAGTTCGATATTCTTTTTTGTCATACGCTCGACCGATTTTACTGCGCCGGTAAAGTAGGCCGGTGCACCGCAGCACTGCTGTGCTTTTGGGATGATCATCTCGACATTGAGCTGTTTGAGTATCTCTACAAGCGCATCTCCAATGCCGGTATAGTTATAGTTTGCCAGACAGCCGATAAAAATGGCAACTTTTTGCTGCTTTTCGCCTGGCACTTCGGAAGGGATTGTATCCGGGTAGCTGTTGAGAAAGCTGGTTTTTGCCATAGAGGGAAGCAGGCGCCCCTTTTTGACCATCGGCATGGAAAAACGTGCACGCAGTCCGCGTCCCTTGTCATCTTCGGCCAGTGCACAGGTTTTAAACATATACCCGAACTTCATCACAATGTCCATCACTTTCCGGTTTTCAAGCAGGAAAAAGGCGATACGCTTGAACCAGGCAATACCGTATTTCTCGGCAAGGTCAGCACGTACCTCTTCAATAACCATATCGGTTGGCAGAGAGTTGGGGCAGACATCGACACAGTTGGTACACAAAAAACAGCTTTCAAAAATATTTTTGGCAGTTTTGTCCAGAGGCAGATGCCCCTGCTGATAGGCACCAAGCAGGTCAATGAATCCGCGTGGTGAAGTGGTTTCATCGGGATTGATCTGGTGAATTGTACAGACAGGAATACACTTCCCGCATTTGATACAGGCATCACTGGTTTCGGAAAAATTGAAGATATCTTCTGCTTTTTTGCTCATATTTCCTCTTCATTTCTATATTTATCGGTGCTGTAAGGGTACAGCACCCTACGGGTTGTATGCTTGTGTAGGGTGTTGTGAGGACACAACACCAAAAAGCGTTAAACGGTTTTAGAAAAACTCTTTTTATTCCCTGCATACTGATGCATATAGGCATCGAAAGGCATAGCAATATTACGGATCAACAGGGTACCGGTGGGGCTTACGGTAATCTTTTTATCATCGATCTTTACCAAGTCGGCATCGACAAACTCCTGTAGCTCTTCCAGAGCATTGGCAAAATAGTCACCAAAGATGATGCCGTGTTCTCTTTCTACACGTTCGATATCAATAGCGAAATTGGCCATCAGTTCCATAATGACAGCTTTGCGCAGGTAGTCATCGTCACTGAGTGAGACACCGCGTTCAAACGGCAGTTTGCCTGCATCAATAGCTGCTTCATAGGCTTTCATATCTTTGGTATTCTGCGCATAGTATCGGCTGCCTTCTCCGATACTGGTCAGTCCGATGCCAATGAGGTTTGCACCTCCTTTTGTGGTATAGCCCTGGAAGTTACGGTGGAGTTCGCCTTTTTCAATTGCTGCAAAAAGTTCGTCTTCGGGTTTGGCAAAATGATCCATCCCTACCATTTTATAGCCGTTGTTTTCAAAAAAGTCAATGGTGTATTGAAAGATCTGCAGTTTAACATCAGGGCTTGGCAGAGTGGTTTCATCAAATTTTCGCATTGTTTTCTTCAGCCATGGCACATGGGCGTAGTTGAAGACTGCCAGTCTGTCCGGCTCAAGAGAGAATGCTTTTTGCAGCGTAGCTTTGAAGCTCTCGAAGGTTTGATAGGGCAGGCCGTAGATGAGGTCAACATTGATCGATCCTATGCCGTATCTGCGTGCCAGATCGACAGCGGCTTTGGTCAGTTCGTAAGGTTGAATACGGTGGATCTCCTGTTGTACTTTCGGGTCAAAATCCTGTACTCCGAAGCTGATTCGGTTAAAGCCGTGTTTTTGAAAAACTTTCATCTGCTCTTCATTGAAAAAGCGCGGGTCTATTTCGACACTGATCTCGGCATCGTCACTCCAGTTTGGAAATTTCGATTTGATATAGCTGACAATTTCGTCCAATTCAAAGGCTTTGTAAAAGGTGGGGGTACCGCCGCCAAAGTGAAACTGGATCACCTCTCTGGAAGTATCCAAATGCTGTGCAAGGATATCGATCTCTTTTTTAAGGTATTCGATGTATTGGCTGAGCTTCTCTTCTTTGGAAGTGAACACGACGTTGCAGCCGCAAAAGTAACAGGCGCTGCGACAGAACGGGAGGTGCACATAGAGTGAGAGTTTTTTGTCCCCCTTTTCGAGATAGTTGATGTAGTCATCATACTTGAATGCATCGTTGAACTCAAGTGCGGTAGGGTAAGAGGTGTATCTCGGCCCCGGTTTGGAGTATTTGCTGAATTTTTCCAGATCAATAGTGCTCATGGTTTTCCTTGCATATATGTATGTAGGGTGCTGTGCCCTCACAGCACGCTGAGAAAATGATGTTGTAAGGGTACAACACCCTACGCGTTTTTATTACATGATCAGCGGTGCTGATCCAGCCACACCATAATGCCTTTCTGCGCATGCAGACGGTTTTCTGCTTCAGTAAAGATCTCCTCAGCGTGTTTTTCGAACGTCTCTTCACTCACTTCGTAACCGCGGTAGGCAGGCAGGCAGTGCAGGAAAATGGCATCTTCTTTGGCAAGGGACATCATCGCTTCATCGACCATGTAGCCTTCAAAAGCTTTGAGGCGGATCTCTTTTTCATCCTCCTGCCCCATGCTGACCCAGGTATCGGTGGTTACCACGTCGCATC
>WGDG01000262.1 GCA_015493425.1 Sulfurovum sp. | reverse complement strand
TTGGGAATGGCAGTGTCATGGGAAAAAGCAATGTTGAAATTTCGTGCGAAATGGCGTGTCAGCTTGCGGAAGCATTTGCTTCCCACCTTCCTTTGGGAAGTACGGTCATTGTAGGCAGGGACCACAGCAAAAGTGCGCGTATGCTCAAAAGAGCTTTCCTTGGAGGTATGCTTTCAGGCGGCATTAATGTCCTAGACCTCAAAGCGATGCCTCCGGCAGTCATCAGATACAATCTGGGCAGGGAGAGTGGTCTGACAGCGGGGGTTTATTTCAGGCAGAACGTTTTTGACCCGACAAGTGTAGAGTTTACCTTTTTCGGCGAAGAGGGACTGCGTATAGACAATGATATGGCAAAATCGGTTGAAAAAGCTTTTTTTCAGCAAAAGTACCGCAGGGTGGACTACAGCAAGATAGGAAGCATAGAAGAAAACAATATTCACCATATAACAGAGTGTATTATGTATAAAAATGCCATAGAAACATCGATCGATCACCGCATCATCAAAACCAGCGGATTTAAAGTGTCTGTAGATCTTATGTATGGCGGCACAAAAGATATTTTTCCTGAAATAATGTCCGATCTGCAGATAGAAAATATTATTTTAAATGCCTATACGGATTACCATAAAATGGCAAATATGACACATGTCGAAAAAAAATCGAAAGAAGACATTTCTGCGATTGTCAAAAATCTGAATTTCAATATTGGTTTTTTGATGTATCCCAATGGTCAACAGCTTGGTATTGTTAGTGATGACGGAGAAGTGCTCAATAAAATAAAAGGACTCTTTGTTGTACTTTCGCTTTTGAACCTTGAAGCAAAAGAGAAAAAACTCCATGTTTTTCTGCCAACTTGGGCACCGGATCTAGCAGAAAAACATGGATTTTTTACTAATCTTGTTATAGAGCGGGGCAGATATACCAATTTCAAATCAGAAAAATTAAAAAAGTATGATCTTATTGCAACGATTGGAGGCAATTTTGCCTTTACCGAATTTTCGCTGCACCAAGATGCACTATATGCCAGTTTAAAGATCATGGAGATGCTTTCCCGCCACAATGTAAAAATCTCGGATCTTTCCAAAGAATTTGAAGCATTTTACTATATGCATATCAAAATAGAGTGTTCCCAGGCTCAAAAGGGAAAAATGATGAAGTCTTTTTTCAAGGAAGCCAAAAAGAAAAGAGCTTCTACCGCCGACGGCGTCAAGATATGGGAAAATGATACCGACTGGGTTTTGATGATTCCTGATCAGATTGAAGATCTATTGCATCTGTACGTACAGGCAAGAAATAAAAAAAGCGGAGAGGCTCTAACTGCAAGATATGAAAAAAATATCAAAGAGTGGATGTGAGTCTGAAACTCTCTTTCCTCTGGCATATGCATCAGCCGGACTATGTGGATGAAGAAGGTAAGATGCATATGCCCTGGGTCTTTCTCCATGCGATCAAAGACTATTATGAAATGCCGTGGCTGCTCGCAAAATTTCCGACACTGAAAGCGACGTTCAATCTTACCCCGACCCTGATCAGGCAGATCAGACTTTACGAAGAGAACGGATACCAGAAAGACAAATTTCTGATGTTATGGGTACGGGAAGTGTCGACACTGAAAGAAGAAGAAAAAAAATACCTGATCAAATTATGCAAATCAGCCCCGTTCGAGACGATGGTGAAACCGCTTCAAAGATTTGCAGTGCTGTACCATAAAGAGCATTTTGGCGAGACGGAACTGCAAGACCTTGAAGTTCTGTTCCTGCTGGCATGGTGCGGCAATTACCTGAGAGAGAACAGTGCCGTCGTGCAGTCATTGATGCAAAAAGAAACAGCCTATACACAGAGCGACAAAGAGATACTGCTCGATGCACTGTTGAAATTTATCCCTCAGATACTGCCTTTTTACGGAAGTCTGCTGCAAAGCGGACAGATCTCGCTCTCTACCACACCCTATAACCATCCGATTCTGCCGCTTCTCATCGATATGCAGACGGCAGCGGTTTCAAACCCTCAGACAGTACTGCCCCAAAACCCGCTTTCTCTCGAAGAAGATGCCGGAAGGCAGGTCGATAAAGCTATCGAACTTTATGTCAAGGTATTTGGGCAGAAACCTACCGGTCTGTGGCCGGCAGAAGGGGCGGTCGATGAAAAAAGTCTACATCTTTACAG
>WGDG01000261.1 GCA_015493425.1 Sulfurovum sp. | reverse complement strand
GAACTACATCGACTACCTTAAAGCCTATTGTGCTGCCGTTGAAGAGAATGTTGTGGATGAGATAGAGGATAAAGATGCGTTTGTGCGGGAGTATTGCCACAAAGCGGGACTTTCGTACAAAAAGGCTAAACATGATCAAACTTAATAGAGGTTTTGCAAATGAACGATACAAAAACCTACATCATCGGTGATGTTCACGGTGAATACGACACGCTCATGAGGCTTGTCGAAAAACTCCCCAGTGATGCAAAACTTATATTTGTAGGTGATCTTATCGATCGTGGCAGCAGAAGTGTTGAAGTGGTGAAGTTTGTGCGGGAGGGCGGACATGGGTGTGTGATGGGCAACCATGAGGAGATGATGACAGGGTACGGCAGTAGTTTTGCTGTATTTGTTGAGCAAAACGAGCCAATAAAAATGCATAACAGCTGGTATAGCAACGGCGGCATTGCCACACTCAAATCGTATGGACTCATTACACTGCAAGAGGGTAAGCCCATCGTTACATCAGATGCCAAAAAGAGGCTGGAGGTATTTAAAGAAGATATTCGATGGATGCGTTCGTTGCCGCTGTATATTGAGCTTGATATTGTACATCCTTCAGGCAAACCCGTTGTCGTCTCACATGCACCCATCGCTACCGTTTGGGGAATGCGCTATAGCGATATGATGTACAAAACCTTTGCCGAGATGGCGCTTTGGAACAGACGGGAGCCTGATGAGGATGCGCTTATTTTTAACATTTTCGGACATACCGTTACGCCTTATGGAGTGAAGATAGAACGACACTTTGTCAATGTTGACACCGGTTGCTATATGGCACGCAGCGGATACGGAATGCTCAGTGCCTACTGTGTCGAGACGGGGGAAGTGGTGAGTGAAAAAAGAGTAGAAAGGAGGCAGTTATGAATCAGACAATAGAAGTATGGTGTGAAGACAACTACGACTTTATGAAAGGGGAGAGTTGTCCCTGTAAGGTAGCAGCGTTTTCAAGTACTGAGGAAGCAGTAGCATATATGTGTGACAAACTCGATGAACAGTTGTGCGGGCTGGCAAAAAATGTTGCAAGTGCAGAAGAGCTGTTGCGTGGGTACAAATATGGTGGCACAGACTACTACATTAAAGGTTCGCTGCTTTTTTCAAGCTGGGGTTATGCGGAGCAAGTAGCGCAGAAGATATTTGATGAGTGTCGTGAAAAATAACAAGGGAAACACGGTAAAATAGTTCTATACAAAAAGTAAAAGGAATAGGGTGCTTGGATATGCACTATATTCAAGGCAGAATTTACGGGGAGCCTTTTTGATAGATGAAATATGTATTAATCAAAAAAATATAAGTCTTATAGGATAAAAATAGAAAATGAGTATATGTAAATCCAACAGCCTTCCTATGATTAAAGAGGAGGCACTATTCGTTGCCGACTCCCATTACCCCCATCATGGCGATGCCTTTCTGAGACTTTTGAAAAGGCTTGAAAAGGGTACGCTGCAAACCCCGCAGCTCTTTTTGATGGGTGACAACTTCGACCTTCTCTTTGGGTATAACGAATACATCCAAACCTTTTCCAAAGAAGCCGTTGCACTGCTGCAGAAACTCTCACACACTTTGGAGATACACTACTTCGAAGGCAACCACGACTTCTGCCTCAAGTCAATATTCCCCGATATGCACATTTACAGCCGAAATGAACAGCCGGCTTTTTTTGAGTTGGAGGGCAGACGGGTGGGCATCTCCCACGGTGACCGTTACACAACCGGTTTTGGGTATGACCTCTACTGCAAAGTCTTGCGTAACAAAACGACACTGACACTGCTGAGACCCTTTGAAAAGGCCATCATAGACCATCGTATGAAAAAACTCTCCCGGAAGCATATCTGCCACAGGTTCGAAGGGTTTGAAAAGCGTGTGAAGGTGATACTTGAACATTATTCGGAGGCTGATCTTGTCATTGAAGGACACTTTCACCAGGCACGAACGGTCGGAAAATATATCTCGCTTCCATCACTCGCCTGTCAACATCAGATAGGTATTGTACGAAATGGTGAGATTCTCTTTCAGTATTTCGAATGATCTACCTCACTCTTTTCCTTGTCTCCTTCCTTTCCGCTACACTGCTGCCGCTTGGCAGTGAAGCCGTACTGCTCTATGATGTGTCACAGGGTCATCCTGTCTGGCTGCTTTGGTTTGTCGCCACGGTGGGCAATACACTGGGTGCGGTAGTGAACTACTGGCTGGGACTTAAAGGAGAAGCCTGGCTTGAACGTAAAGGCTACCTCTCTTCAGTAAAAATGCAAAAAGCACATGGCCGCTTTGAAAAATGGGGTGGCTGGGTATTGCTGCTAAGCTGGGCACCGGTTATCGGTGATCCGTTGACATTCATCGCCGGAGTGTTACGGTATGACTTTACAAAGTTTTTGCTTATTGTAGCATGTGCCAAAGGGATGCGTTATGCAGTAGTGTTAGGCGGTTACAGTATAGGGGCAGGGGGCTAAAGGATATTACATAGTTCGTGAAAGTTTAGTACCTCCCAGAAGAGGGGAGGGAGTGCTTAGAATGTGTAGATAAGACCAACAGTAAGTGCATCTACCGTGAGCTTGTCATATACATTGTTGTCGGTAGCTGTACCAAGATAGTGGTAAAGTTTGGAAGAAATCGAAGCATCGGAAGCCTCTCTGGTGTAATCAATGAAAACGGACCAGGTATTTTTTCGCTCCCCTTCGTCAATGTCAACAAGGGTATAGCTTACACCAAGCCCCCATTGAAATCCGGTTTTATTCAAGATATCCTGCCCAAGAGCACTTGGCCATGCCGATGTATTGGATTTGTCTCCATCGGTACCTTCAACCTTAGTACTGCCAAATCCAAGCAGGCCGTATACGGTAAAATAACCGTCATCGTAACCATCTTTATTGGGGTCTGTTTCCCAGAATCGGTATTGCGGTTTCAGGAAGATACTCCAGACAGTTGTATCGGCATAGTCTCTTTCACTGAAACTTTTGCTGTAACGCCCTTCAATGCCGATGTATTCATTAAAATTGTACCCTGCAAGTAAGACATAACTTAGTTCTTCATCCATCGTGGGTGCAACGCCAAACCATGTTGAATCTGTAGAAAAAATACGATTATCTACCAGTCCGAGGCCAACATAAAAATCACTGGTGTCATCATCGGTTACGACAGGTACGGGAACAACCGGCTCAACGGGTGCAATGTCGCCGCCTGCCGTTACTATTTGTGTACCCACTACAAGTAAAGCAGCCGAAGTAAGCAGTGTCTTTTTCATAAAGTATCCTTTACGTTTCAAAAATTTAATTATACATTATATCTTTTTTGTTCTTATAAATTCGTGTTTCGCCTGTTTGAAGAAAAAAAGTCAACCGATCAGCTCACTGCACAGGTCAAATCGGTTATGGGTCATTAAGTGCACTTTACCGTGCAATCCCATCATATCGTCAAAGATCGCCTTTGAAAGGGCAAAACCGACCTCCTGCTCTTTTGCTTCTCCATCCATCGCAGCAAGGTTCATCTCATCGATGATCTCCTTGGGAACAGAGATCCCGGGTACCTTGTCATCGATGAAGTTGGCTGTTCTTGCTCGTACGATGGGGAATTGGCCAAGCACCAACTGTGCTTCTTTAGCCGTTTCTCGGATGCTCATTTCTTTCGCTTCTTCAAAAAGTGCCAGTAATTCTTTGGCGTCCTCTGCATCGTAGACAGGCTGGGTAATGATGGCGCGTGCACCATAGTTGAGTTTTTTGAGCATGCGCTTTTGTAGTTTTTTCATATCTTTGGCGTAAGCGTTGCTGACAGCAAAAGGGTAGATGGGCTTGGGAGCCGGATCGAGCGGCTTGTTGGAGTAGTCCACACCGTTATTGAGGTGGTAGATAATGCTTAAAAGCAGCGTAGAATCGCGCTCGAGCACTCCTTTGACCTCCGGCTGGTCAGAGTATTTTGCAGGATCTCCTGTGAGCGCCAAAATACAGCGAAGGTCGAAGTCATTGGCACCAAGCAGGGTTGACTGCAGCGATAGTTTGTTCTTGTCGCGCATGCTCATGGTGGCAATAACTGGTTTGCCAAAAGTCTGCTGCAGTTTGATGGCGGAGAGTACACCGCTCATTTTGAGCTTTGCAAGCGGGTTATCGGTACAGGAAAAGCCACTGACTTTTTCATGAAGATTGTGCTTTTTAATATCCGCAAGAATCCCGTCAAGTGATGCGCCGTGCGGAGGATTGACCTCTACGGTAATGAACTGTTTAGTCTGGTTACAGAGGAAATCACAGAATGTTTCAAACATAAATCGTACTCTTTGTCTTGAATTGGTATCTCTTCATTGTAAAAAAGTCAAAAGTTTTCTATTTCGAGATTTGGCTATAATTCTACCAAAATTAACTATACAAAGAGGTATCACAATGGCAAAGCTGGCCGTATTTGATTTTGATTCGACGCTGATGGATGGTGAAACCATCGATTTTCTGGCAAAACCGTTGGGGCTGGAGGCACAGGTGGCAGCCATTACAGAGCGCGCGATGGCCGGAGAGCTGGATTTTTTCAAGTCGCTTGTAGCACGTGTGGCACTGCTTGAGGGATTGGAAAAGGCCAAAGTCGATGCCATCTGTGCTGATCTGCCCATGATGCCTGGTGCTGCTGAAACTGTTGCAGGGCTGAAAGCAGAGGGCTATACTGTCGTTTGTTTCTCTGGCGGTTTTAGAAACGCCACCAAGCCTGCATGTCAGAAACTTGGAATCGATGCGGACTTCTCCAATTTTCTGCATGATGAAGAGGGTATCCTTACCGGACGGGTAGGGGGTGAGATGATGTACTCCGAGGCCAAGGGTGATATGATCGTCCGTATACAGAAACTTTTGGGAGTTGACAGGGAGGATACACTTGTGGTCGGTGACGGTGCCAATGATTTGAGTATGTTTGCCCACGCAGATACACGTGTGGCGTTCTGCGCCAAGCCTGTGCTGAAAGAGGCGGCAACCCACTGCGTTGATACCAAAGACCTTAGAGAGATCTTGACACTTGTCTAAATGCACTATTCAGGGCATTGTAAATACCCTTGCAAGATACCGAAAAGAATTAATATTAGGAAATATAGTAGCAGTCATTGCTACTCTCCTGGTAGTGATCATTCCACTTTTTATTCCAATTATTGTTGATGAACTTCTACTTGGAAAAGATCATCACTTCATCAGCTGGATCTCTGAGCATCTATGGAAGAGCGATACCAAAGGGTATGTTATCGGCATTCTTGTGTTCATCTTGCTGCTGAGACTGCTTAGCACGCTGCTGTCGATATTACAGACAAAAATATTTGTTTCCATATCAAAAAATATTACCTATCAAATGCGTGTCTCTTTGCTCAACCATCTCAAGAAAGTGTCACTCAAAGAGTATGAAACAATGCGGGTGGGAGCGGTCACTTCCAAGCT
>WGDG01000260.1 GCA_015493425.1 Sulfurovum sp. | reverse complement strand
GGTTACGGCTTCCCTCTTTGGGAACAAGCCAGTAGTCTATGTTGATTTTGCCACAAAAACCATTAATATCGAGTGATTTTGTGTTATTTGCCGGACAGAATGTTACTACCGGATAGTCGATGCCTCCGGGGAAGAGCTGGTTACAGCGTAAAATACGCAGGGTACTTGCCGCAAGTGCTTTATGAGGTGCATTGAATTCAAACTGCCAGGCAGCATATTCCGAGCATGTCGGATAGTATCGGCAGTTAGCCGGCAGCATTTTGGAAATGTACTGGTAACCGCGGATAGGGGCGATGAAGAACTTTTTGAATTTCATGGGCGGTAGAAAACCTTTCCCTTTCGGATGATATATGAGGGTGCCATGTTGACGGCATGATAGATGGTTGTACCATACTTTCTGGAATAGTATTGTAGCAAAATCCGCTGCAGGGTCGGTTCGATGGAGGGAGTGAACCAGCCGTTATTGCTCAGGACGATCATCTGTTTGGGGTCTCCGGTATAGAGTGGTTCGCTGGTGGCTTCAAAGCAGATGGCATTACGGTAGGTAGTACCATCGACAGTATAGTCGGAGATAACGGCATCTGCCTTGTAGTCTACTGCATTATCGTAAAAAACCCTGTTGACCCAGTCGCTGAGAAAGTCAGGCAGGGGGTTGGCTTCTCCGAAGGGGACAAGAATGACCTTGTTTGCTACATGTACTTTGCCGTCTTTGGTAAAAATGTAGGTGGCATTACGGGGAGTTTTGCCGTCCCAGTAGAGTGCACCGGTTACAATATTGATGCGTTTGGCACGCTCGTGCAGTGCATTAAAGAGTTTCTGGTTTCGGTTGAGATAAACAGGGAAAACCGACTCGGGAAGTACGACAAGGCTCCTGTTGGCATCGATGGCACTGTCGATGCGGGAAAAAAGCTTTTGAAACTGAGCATGGTGTTTTGTTTTGTCCCACTTCGCTTCTACCGGAGTATGGGTTGTAATGAGTGTAATGCCTCTATTATGCTCATTAACAATGTGCGGAAGCGGTTGCCAGGCAGCCAGTATCAGAAAAAGAAAAAGCAGATTTTTGCGCCAATGTGTCAGGACAAGAGCCATGAGTATGAGGGCAAACTGCCATTTTTGGATTCCCAGATCGCTCTGGGTAAACATGAGTTCGGGTTTGAACCAGTCGAAGGTGAAAGGGTGGATGTAGCTCATACTTAAAAGGCCGAGAGCCTTTAAAGAGAGTTGGATGATGGATGATGGATGATGGATGATGTTGCGTTCTATGAGGGAAGCGGTTTTGGCGATGAGCCAGAAGAGGGTGCCGTAGACAAGGGCGATAAGGAGAAGTACGAGTGGGATGGCCCAGGCCATATGGTAATGAAAAAAACTGAGTGCGATCCACCAAAACCAGAACAGGGAAAGAAAGGTGCCGGTAAAGAACCATATGCGTGCATTGGCCGGCAGCAAAAGGTAAAAAAAGAGCAGGCCAAGCAGGGTGTTGAGCCACGGCAGGACAATACCGATGTAGGAAAGGTAGAGAAAGGCCGATCCTGTCAGTGCGATAGCGATACCACAGAGAAAATCGGCTTTTGGGGCAGAGGTACGGCATAAAGCAGGTAGGTATTTCAAAAAGGCTCCTGTTAATATATTACTGCTAAAATATTGTCTCATTTTATTCATAAAGGATTCCTAATGGAACAACAAGCAGGTTTACTGGGATCATTCGTACCGCTACTGATCCTCTTTGCCATTTTCTATTTTCTTATTATCAGACCACAGAACAAACAGCGTAAAGCGCATGAAGAGATGCTCAAATCACTTCAAAAAGGCGACAAGATCGTCACTAACGGCGGATTGATCGCAACGATTGTCAAGCCTGAAGAAGATTTTCTTAAAATCAAACTCAACGATGAAACAATTGTAAAGCTTGACAGAGCATTTGTTGCCAGAAAGGTCGAAACAGGCAATGAAAACGCTTAATTTCAGACTGGTACTCTTTCTCTTTGCACTCATTTTCGGGGTGGTTTTTTCCATTCCGTCACTGACACAGAGCGAGAGTGGGAAAAAGATCACTCTGGGACTGGATCTTCAGGGGGGACTGCATATGCTGCTTGGGGTCAAGAGTGATGTGGCCATTGAGTCGCGTACCAAGTCGATTGCTGCAA
The DNA here is from genome assembly GCA_015493425.1 of Sulfurovum sp. Taxonomy (GTDB): domain Bacteria; phylum Campylobacterota; class Campylobacteria; order Campylobacterales; family Sulfurovaceae; genus Sulfurovum. The sequence continues at coordinate 276 of WGDG01000260.1, read as the reverse complement.
GTGTGAAATATCTTTTTGATGATGCCGATATCATTTATGATGATCTGCGTATTGCAGGCGAAGGTGTTGTCACCTTCGAACTGCTCGACAAAGATGATGTTGCCAAAGCAACGGCACTCCTGCGCAAGGAGATTCCGGGAACTGTCCTGACACACAACGGGTTGAAATTTACACTGAAAATGACGCCTGCAGAGATTGTCCGTACCAAAAAAGATGCCATCAAACAGGCTGTCGATACGATCCGTAACCGTCTGAATGAATTTGGACTGGCAGAGC
>WGDG01000259.1 GCA_015493425.1 Sulfurovum sp. | reverse complement strand
TAGCCACACTGTATGCCGTCAATCCGATGATAAAAAAAGCCCAGGTCAATTGCAGTAAAGAAGGGGTTGTCTTCAACATCGGTTCTTTTTCAGTGTCCATTTTTTTCCTTTTTTACATTAAAATAAAGTTAAACAGATACCCGATACAGATAATCCCCACCCCGACAATACCAAAGAAGATGGCAATCAGTTTGGTGTGGAGTATCTTTTTGAGGATCATCGCTTCAGGCAGACTGAGTGCGGTGATGGCCATCATGAAGCTCAGCGCCGTACCCATCAGCATCCCTTTTTGTGTCAGCACTTCAACCAGCGGCATGACACCCGCGGCGTTGGAGTACATCGGGATACCCAGTATAACCGCCAGCGGCACACCGTACCAGTTGTCACCGCCGGCATATTTGGCGATGAAGTCCGCCGGCACATAACCGTGAATAAACGCCCCCACACCGACACCGATGAGCACATAGAGCCAGATCTTCTTTACGATATCCCAGGTGTAGTCCCACGCCTCTTTGGCACGTGCCTTTGCCGACATCTTCACTTCGCCCGCTTCAAGCTTCTCATCGATGGGCTGAACGGGGATGAGCACATACTTCTCAAGGTTGAAACGCCCGATGACAAACCCGCCGACAATCGCCACAAAGAGCCCGAAACCGATATAGATGGCGGTTACTTTCCAGCCAAAGAGGGTAAAGAGCATCGCAATGGCGATCTCGTTGTTCATCGGGGCGCTGATGAGGTAGGAAAAGGTCACTCCCAGCGGGATGCGCGCCTGCAAAAAGCCCAGAAAGAGCGGAATGGCACTGCACGAACAGAATGGCGTGATGATGCCAAAGAGCGCCGCCAGTACGTTGCCGTACAACTCCGACTTGCCCTGCAGGTGCGCACGGACGTACTCCGTGTTGAAGTGGGTACGCAGGTAGGAGACCATAAAGATGATGACGACGAGCAGGAAGAGGATCTTGACCGTGTCATAGATGAAGAAGTTGACGGTTTCATTCACACGACCCGTCAACCCCAGCCAATCGACCGTCAGATGGTCGACAAAACTTTTCCACATAATAGTTCCTTTCAATCTTTAAAAGGACTATAGCAGATTTTGAAGAATAAATCAAGATATCTTGATATATTGTAATATTTTCTGTTTTATATCAGGCATAGCAGCAGATAGCTCAGAGGTAGCAGAGCCAGCCACCAGAAGGCTTTTCGCTCCAACCACTTAACCTTGCCGGACTCTACCAAAGTAATACGTCTGGCTATCAGAAACAGTGTCCAGCCTACTGCAACGAAATCAAAAATACCAAACAGATGCAGCCACTCCTCACCCGGCTGTGCCAGAGGAGCAACAAAATGAAAGGGCAGATGAAAGGCTTCGATGAAACCATTGACGACATTATGGAAATAGCGGGTAAAAAAGCTTTGGAACGCTACCCCTATGGAAGAGACCAGCGCAAGCGGTGCATAGGCGTACCCTACCTCTACAAAGAGCCTTTTTCGGTCGATACCCAGTATCTTTGACGCTTTTGTAAAACCAAGCCATACTACAAAAAGGGTAAATCCCACCGCAGTCAGAAGCGTGAACACCGCCTCAAAATTGAGCGCACTATGAGGAAAGTGCGATTGAAACCACGCTGTAAGCCACATCCAGGGCAGATAGTCTGAAACAACACTGTGGTTGAGTGCCGTCGTCAGTTTCATTGTGAGCGTCATAAAGGCAAAGAGCAGCAGGTAGGTCCAGACATCGACTGCACGTGCGCGTCTGATGGGCTGTGTAAGCGAAAAGCCAAACCCCTTTGCCTTGTAGCTTATGGCGGCACAGGCGTTGGCACAGTCCATACAGAGGGTACAGTCGCCCATGCTGTTGTTTTTGTCGAAGTTGAACGGTGACTGGTCGAACTCACATGCTTTGGCACACTCGAAGGTCGTACAGCTGTCACAGGCTGAGCGGTAACTCCCCAGCCACATGAACCCGATGCGCGAAAAGGCATTACGGATCGCACTGATGGGGCAGATGTGGGCGCAGTAACTCATATCTTTGAAAAGAAAGTAAAAAAGAAACGCCAGCAGCGTAAAGAAGGTATAGAAGAAGGCTACCGCAACCGGTTTGGCGAAGACAGAAGGAAAAGCATAGAAAAGCCCCCAGTAGACGCCCAGGACGATACTCAAACTGATATAGGGGTTTTTCAACACTTTTGGCATGTTAAAGGCTCGGCCTTTGCGTTTGATGATCTTTTTTCCGACAAAGGCAAGAGGACAGACGGAGCAGAAGTAGGCTCCGAGTGTCGGGAGGGAGAGGAACATAAAAAACGGCCAGAAGAACGACCAGAAGACCGCCGTGGTAAAATGGTTCTCTGCGGCTTCAGGATGAACAAAACCGTAAACAAGTGCATAGACGAATATCCCCAGTGCCACACTTCTTACAACAAAAAGTGTCTTTGGATTTTTGAAAAAACGCTCTCCCCACCGATAGGCAAAAAGATCGTTGTGGTCACGCTCTATCGTCTCGACCATTTTCTGTTCCTTTACATTTCTCTAACTCTCGAACGTATCGAAAGCCGCTTTGGCATTACCCATCACCGCACTGCCCTGTGCATGCTTGACGATCTTGACAAGATAGGCAAGTTCCTCTTTGGTAATGCCCATCTTTTTAAGCATTTTTGTCTGCTCCTGGATGCACTCTTCGCTTCCGAGCGTAATGGAAGCCGCCAGTGCGATCATCATCGATGTTTTGGGGTCAAGCGGGTTTTTCTCATCCTGTACGCTGAATTTGCTGCTCATTGCCTGCTCTATGAGAAATCTCGGATCGATCGCTTTGGCGCTGTTGAGGCTTTGCGGAAGCGCTCCCATCTTCTCTACCATCATCGCTTCTACCTGTTCGGGTGTTGGTGCTTGCATTGTAAATCCTTTATATAATTATATTGATAAAACAAGCTGCTTTATCTTCAAAACACTCCAAAAGGAGTGCTTCAAAGAGAGAACATGCTATTCATCTTCGTCATCGTCGTTGAAGAAGGCTTCCTCTTCGGCTTTCTCTTTTGCTTTCTGAATGGCTTCAAGCTGCGCTTTGGACATCATCAGTGTTTTCATTTTCTTCACAAAGATCGTCCGATCAGGCAGTTTGGTAAAGTAAGCGTAGATGCCGTAACCCATGATCAGCACCGTTGCGATCAAAATCACCTTCTGTACGGGATCAAACCGTTGAATAGGCTCTTTTATATTCATCTCACAGACACCACCGGGGCAGTACTTTGGGTCTTTTTTCTTAATCCACTCGAATATCTTGCACCCAAGACAGATGGAGAATGCTGCCTCGAAAAAGAGCAGCGCCATACAGATGAGACAGACAAGCACTTTAAGCGGATTGGGTTGAAAGTCGATCACCAGATAGTAGAACATCGGCCATGCCAGAATGAATCCCAGCGCCCATGCAAAACGCTTCTGTGCCGCACCGACATATTCAGGCTTCTGGTTCTGTACGAAAAATCGCCCAAGCATCAGACTCGGAGAATAGCGCGGCTGAATGATACGTATCGTAAAGTCGATGGCAAAGAAAGTGACAAAGTACTTTGAAAAGGTGGCTGTTCCCAGCATAATGCCGTTCATCAATCCCAAAAAGGCGCCCACAAACAATATTGCAGCCGCAGCGCGCGCCTCTCTCTCGTTAAGTACCCGTACCTCATACCCGGGTACCTT
>WGDG01000258.1 GCA_015493425.1 Sulfurovum sp. | reverse complement strand
GAGCCGCTGCTGTATTTGATGCTCGATAAAGGCATCTTTGGCATTGTTGATAATGTTAAGAATAAGATGTTTGAACTCATTGGGGAAGCCGTAGATCTCTATCTCGTCTTGTCGATCGACTTTCACAAGTATGCGGTTTTTAAGAATGTCGTCTTTGGCAAGGAAAAGTGCAGAGTTGACTACATCGATGAGTTTGAAGTGTACACGCTCCTTGTTGGGACGGAAGAAGGAACGGAATTCGTCAAGGGTATTGATCATGTGGTCAATCTGTACCTGAAGGTTTTTTCTGAACTCTTCAACATACGCTTTGTCTACAATACCCTCTTCAAAGTCATTCCGTATCAGTTCGCTGTAGAGCATCAGGGCATTGAGCGGCTGTTTCCACTGATGGGCGACGGAGTCCATCATCTCACCTACCATGGCCATTTTCGACTGCTGCATCAGCATCTCCTGCTGCTCCAGGCGAAGTTCATGTTCCCGGCTTTCGCGTGCTTTGGCATGTTCGAGGTTTCGGGTTCGGGCATTAAGATTTTCTACCAGCATACCGATTTCGCCCTGGTCTTCACACTTGAGCAGGGTATGTTCAGAAATGGCTGCTTTCAACTGTTTGTTGATTGATTCAATAGGTCGGACAAAAACGCGGTAGAGTACCAGGTAGCCGGCAATGGTAGCAAGAATCGTCAAAATGATGGTAATGATGAAAATATGATAGAAAAGGCTGTCTAAACTTGCAAGTACCTCTTCTTTGGGGATACCGATAATGACATTCCAGTGTGTATCGGTAAAATGATAAATGACTACAATACTCTCTGTTTGCAGAACCGGATCGTGTTTGATGGTACATAAACGTTCCTTCACACTCATTTCCGGTGAGGAGAAACGGTCTTTCGGGGTAGAAGCGTGCACACTGTATTGGATGCTTGCATAGCAGTTGGTGTTTTTCTCTGTCTTATGTCCAAGTAGGGGTTCTATCTGTTTGAGTATTTGCTGTATAGCCGTGTTCTTGGAACGGTAAATATTTTCTGTACTGTCAAAACGGGAAACTTCTTTCGACTTGCTGATAAAGTTTCCGTCCTTATCGAGCATCATCAGATAATGTCTGGGCTGGATGCTCACCTTTCCACTGCTTGAGATGTCTTTGATGCCGGTCTGTATATTAAAATCGATACTTGCGGTACCGGCAAAATGTCCTTTTCGGTAGACAGGAGAAACGACGGTAATCATACGGCGATGTGTAACAGGGTCTATATATACCTTTGTCCAGGCAGTTTTCTGATAGGGGGTTTTTTGTGCAAGCTTGTAAAATGCCATCGTTTTCGGGTTCATGTGAGGTATGTACTCTTTGACGAATTGAAAAGTACCTCCGCCTGTCCTGTTAAAAAAATAAATTTTGGGGGAGTCAGAAATATTGTTTTCGAGCCAGATACCGCCACTGATAATATCAATATTGTTTTTTTCACTGGATGAAAGTATGGATGTGATGATGGCCGGATAGGTATTGCCATTCTCTTCTTCACTGAGTTTGCTGCCCACAGAGGCAAGTGTCAGAACGACCGCTTCGGCTTTTGTCTGTTTGCTGCGTATATCCTGAAGTATGACCGAAGTCATCAAGGCAGCCTCTTTCAGTGCATTTTTTTCAAGAGAATTGTCCCGCATGGTCATAAAAGCAATAATGATTGTTGTAAGAAAAACGACAGAAACGAAGAGAAAGAAGCCAATCAGTTTGATTTTGACACTGTTATACCACTTCATCGCTTCCCTCCTTTCCTTTTGTGAAATCATTATAACAAAGTATAAATTAGTTTTATTTTATAATATCTTTTAATAGTTAGAAAGGGAACTGTTTTGAAGTACACCAATGGTTAATCAAACTGTATTATGATTCCCTCAAACCAATGTGACGGATATGGAATGCAAAAACGCTCTTTTCTTATACTCTTTTCTCTTTTGATGCTGACAGTCGATATGCATGCAGACTATCTGCTCAAACCAAGCAAACGCCACCCCAGCCGCATTGACCATATGCCCAAAGGGGTGGTTGCCGATATGAAGCGTATCCCTCAGGATCCGGCGTATTATGCCAGACAGCTCAAGCCCTGGCCGAAAGCAAGGCAGAAACGTGCAGATGAAGCCTTTAACAGAAAGTATTTTAAACCTTGGAAATTGCATAAACTCGACATTCCTCTGAAAGATTTCGGGTGGGAAGTGCGCTTTGTAACACGCAACAAGATATATACTGTCAACCGAAAACAGATTCCTGCCTCTGTCTACAAACGATGGATTGCCAATGCCAACTACAAGGCAAAAGATACCAAACGTTATTATGCCATTACTACAGAGCGGACGAATGTCCATGCGCTGCCTACCGCACAGGCTTTTTACCTGGATCCCCGAAAACCCGGTGAAGGCTTTCCGTTCAACTATAACCAGAACTCTGCATTGCACATGAATGTACCGCTGTATGTGTCGCACTTTTCCAAAGACCGAAAGTGGGCTTTCGTGCGTGGTTCTTACGCTTTTGGCTGGGTGAAGGTCAGTGATATTGCCTTTGTCGACAGAAAATTCATTCGCCGTTTTAAAAACGGACGGTATGCCATGACCATTAAAGACAATCTTCGCCTCTATAACGAAAAAGGCAAAGCCGTCAGTTTTGTCAAGCTGGGTACCCTCTTCCCTATTGCCAAGGACGGTGTACGCTACCTCGCTGCAGCCAGAAGCAGCAACGGACAGGCGCTGATTAAAAAAGTGCAGGTACGTACCAAAGGGATTATCGCCAAAAAGCCGCTGCCGTTTACGGCACACAATGTGGCGAAGGTCGCCAGAGAATTTTACAATGAACCCTACGGATGGGGCGGCGGATACGGGTGTCGAGACTGTTCTGCTACCACACGTGATTTTCTTGGTGTCTTCGGCATCTTCCTACGGCGAAACTCCAGCAAACAGGCAGAGGACGGGCAGTCTGTCTACATCAAAGGCATACCCAAAAAGGCCAAAAAGAAAAAGATCATCCGTGAAGCTGAACCCTTCCGATCGCTACTCTATGTGCCGGGGCACATTGTCCTCTACCTCGGTCAATACAAAGGTGAACCGGTGATTATGCATACCT